>CAYZHW010000040.1:0-11709 GCA_964478105.1 uncultured Lachnospiraceae bacterium
ATCTTGCACGCGGTAATGTTTATTCGCCGTACGAGAAGAGCAGAGTCAACTATTTTGTCGTAGAGTTTGAGAATAGCATCGGTTATCAGCTTGGTCGACGCGGTCTTTATTTCAAGATTAGCTGTTCCGTGCGCGTGCTTCGGGATCTTTCTGCCGTAATGATCGATCGTGATCTCACCTTTGTACGATGGTGTTATGCTTTCTGTATCGTATCCGACGGTCAGTACCATCTGATTTGTGACCAGCCCTTTGTCGACAAGCTCCAGTGTTAATGCGTCGGTCATTTCTTTGAGGATAAGTCGTGCTTTTTCGAACGTGTAAGGCGTGTGCAGTACCTGACCCGAACCAATGCTCCTTGATGACGGACGGTAGTTTTTTATTTCGTGAATCGTACAGGGCTCGTATCCCCAGGCGTGATCGATAAGAAGCTCCGCTCCGATTCCGAATAGGGAATACAGCAGATCCTCGTTATAATATGAATTCGTACCGCCGAGCGAACAGAGTGCGACATCTCCCATAGTGTAGAGTCCGTTTCTTTCAAGCTTGTCGGCGTATCCGTGTCCGATGCGCCAAAAATCGGTGAGGGGTTTATGCGACCAGAGCTTTTCTCTGTACGTGTGTTCGTTAAGCTCGGCTATACGCACTCCATACGCATCGGGATCGACCCGTTTTGCTTCTATATCCATTGCGATCTTTGCAAGATATAGATTTGTTCCGATACCCGCCGTTGCGGTGATACCGGTTGTGTCGTATACGTCTCGTATCATAAACGCTGTGAACTCTCTTGCGCTCATCTTGGCACGACCGAGATAGGGGGTGAGGTCAATGAATACCTCGTCGATAGAATAAACGTGAATGTCGTCAGGGCTGACATATTTCATATATACCCCGTATACGCGCGTGCTGAACTCAATATAACTTGCCATTCTCGGCGGCGCTGTGATATAATCAAGTGCAAGGGAAGGATCGGCGGCGAGCGCCGCGGCATCAAAGGACGAGCCCGAAAAACGTTTGTACGGGGCGGCGGCGCGCCTTTGGACATTTATCTCTTTTACGCGTGAGACGACCTCAAAAAGCCTTGAGCGCCCCGAGAGTCCGTAGGCTTTGAGTGAGGGAGTGACGGCAAGACAGATAGTCTTTTCGGTCCTTGAAAGGTCGGCTACAACAAGATTGGTCGTAAGCGGATCGAGTCCGCGCTCGACACATTCGACCGAGGCAAAAAACGACTTAAGATCTATACACACATATTGCTTTTCCATTCCGCGCTCCCTTTCATTTTCTTGATAATATAGTATCACAGAACGTTTGTTCTTGTCAATCGAAAAAGAAAAATTGACACAGGAGTGTCAATTTTGTTGCCGACGGTTGATTTTTATGATATTATTTTTGAAAAGATGTAATATTGCATATGCTTTTTTTGTCTTTTTATATAAGAGGACTTACAGACACGAAAGGAGTGATATGGATGGAAGACAAGAAGATAATAGATCTTTATATGGAGCGCTCCGAGTCCGCAATATCCGAAACAGAGAAAAAATACGGCAGATATTGCCGTTACATTGCACGAAGAATACTTGAAAACGACGGGGATGCCGACGAGATCGCAAACGACACCTACCTTCGCTTATGGGAGAGCATCCCGCCCGCCTGTCCGGGCTCGTTGAAAGCATACATTGCCGTTATAAGCCGAAGGCTTGCCCTTAACCGTTACGAAAGAGAGCACGCGCAAAAAAGAGGAAGCAGCGTAGAACTTTTGATAGGTGAACTGCACGAATGTGTACCCGAGAATGCTGCGTTTGAGGACGGGATCGCACTTCGCGACGCGCTCAACACTTTTCTTGGCAGCCTGCCGACAAGAACTCAAAAGATCTTTGTAAGAAGATATTGGTACGCAAGCCCGATAGAAGAAATCTCAAGGGAGTATTCAATAAGCCGGAGCAGTGTAAGGGTATTACTCTTCCGTACGAGAAAGAACTTGAAAAAATATTTGGAAAAGGAGGGCTTTTGATCTATGACAGGTGAAAGCATATTTTTTGAGATCGGAAACATCGAGGAGCACTTTATACTCAATTCTGCACCAGATGAAAAGAGACCGATATCAAAAAGGTCGGTCATTTCAGTTGCCGCGTGCCTTGTTTTGAGTGCGTGCGTTGTTTTGTCGGTGTTGATATACGGTATCGCAAAGGAGCCGAGTGTTTTCGAGCGTGCAATCTGGGCAGAAGATATATATCAGAATTTTTATGTGGGGAATGACGGTACGGATATCGACCAAAGAGAAGTGCATATGAAATGGGAGATCGCTGTGTTAAATCGCTACGAAGGGTATACGGTGTCCTATCTTCTTTATGAGCATATTTCGAATGCAAAGGACGGTGATGTTTTTGCCGTGATCGTAACGGACGCCGACTTCGGCTCATACGGAACAGAAGAGCTTGAGCATCGTTTCTCGGAAGAGGGAATATGTACCGTGGTAAAAGACGGCGAGCTGTATCTGTTTCTGACAAAGGAGGAACTTTCGTCGCTTGAACTTGACGAAGAAAACAAAGGGAAGCTTATATTTGTTTTTGCGTTGAGAGAAATTTTTATGGAGGATTGAAACGGATTCCATATTAGAATATTGTTTTACCGAAAGTACAAAAATAAGGGCGGCAAGATGCAGATTGTCGCCCTGTTTTTGTGAAATTGCATTTAATTACTTGATAATGAGTCGAGTTATATTGACATTTTATACGAAATGATGTATAATATAAAAACATATACTTGTAACAAAAAACAATTTAGGAGTTGATATTCTCAAATGGACGCCGGTAGTTGGCTGCAGATCGGACTTTTTGTAATTTTACTTTTGGGCGCCGCGTATTGCGCCTCTGCGGAAAGCGCATTTTCCGCTATGAATAAGGTACGCATTAAAAATCAAGCCGATGATGGGAACAAGCGCGCAAAGAATGCGATGTATATCTCAAATAATTTCGATCGCGCGATCACCACTCTTCTCATCGGTAACAATATCACGCATATTGCGTGCGCGTCTATTGCGACGATACTTGCTACCAATCTTTGGGGCGACGGTATTGTGACGTATTCGACGCTCGTTACCACAGTTATAGTATTTTTGTTCAGCGAAATGATCCCAAAGGCTTTTGCGAATGCACACAGCGACACTATCGCAATGGCATACTCGGGTTCTTTGCGCTTTTTTATGAAGATACTGAAGCCTGTGGCTTTCTTTTTTACATCGATAGCAAACTTTTTCAAAAAGTTTTTCCACACTCCCGAAGAGCCTTCGGTCACCGAGGAAGAGCTTTACGATATCATTGATACGATCGAAGCCGAGGGAGTCATAGACGAAGATCAAAGTGAGCTGTTGCAGTCGGCGCTTGACTTTGACGACACGACGGTAGCGGACGTTATGACGATGAGAGGTGATATCTATTTCATCGACATAAACGCACCCGAAAAAGAGATCCTGGAAAAAATAAAGACTACCAAGTATTCGCGTCTTCCCGTGTGTGACGGAAGCATTGACCGCGTGCTCGGTATTATGCAGGTACGTGTGTTCCTTAAAAATTACATAAAATCTCCCGTGGTAAATATCCGCGAGCTTTTGATAGAACCTTTCTTTGTCAAGAAGGATCACAAGATCGATGATCTTCTCACAGAGATGAGCCGCCGCAAGGCATATATTGCCATTGTGCGCGACGAGGATGAGACGGTCGGTCTTGTTACCATCGAGGACTTTCTCGAGGAGCTTGTCGGAGAGATCTGGGACGAGGATGACGTTGTAGACGACAACTTTATAAAGCTCGGCGGAAACAGATTCCTTGTCGACGGAAAGCTTCCGATAGGCGAAGCTCTCAAAAAGATCGGCTATAAACCCGAAGCCAAGCTTCATCTTAATCTTTCGGCGCAGGCATGGGTAGTCGAGATGCTCGGACGTATGCCTGAAGAAGAGGAAGAATTCTCCTTTGAGAAGCTTGATATAACCATTGAAGAGTTTGAAGAGGGAAAGGTATCCAAGATCGTATTCAAGCTTAATATCGAAGAATAACACTGACGGGAGTTGTATTAAATAAAATGGACATATTGCCTTATATAGGTATCATAGTATGTATAATGTTTTCTGCCTTCTTTTCGGGGTCAGAGATAACATTTAACACAGCAAACAAACTCAGACTGAAAAAAGCCGCTGAGTCGGGAAAAAAGACCGCAAAGGTCGCGTACGAGATAAAGGAGAATTTTACAAACTCCCTCTCGGCGATCCTTATCGGAAACAATCTTGTTAATATTGCTGCGTCGTCTATTTCGACGATCATCGTGGTAAATCTTTTAAAGAGCTTCGGAAGCACCTCGAGCGACGGTATAGGTGCTACGATCTCGACCTTTGTGATGACGGTCATCATTCTCATCTTCGGCGAGATCATGCCGAAGATCGTGGCAAAACAGAATGCCGATACCTTCGTGCATTTTGTTGCATATCCCATAAAGATACTGACAATTATTCTCACACCTATAAACTTTATCGTTCTTCTTATAGTTAAGCTTTTCTCCCTGCTTTGGAGAAAATCGGACGAAGAGGAGCCCACCGTCACCGAAGAAGAGCTTTCCACGATCATTGAGACGGCGGAGCAGGAGAGCGTTATCGACGAGGAACAGAGCGAGCTTTTACAGAGCGCTATCGAGTTTCCGAAAATAAGTGTCGAGGAAATAATCACGCACCGTACAGAGATGCTTGCGATTGATATCGATGATGATATGGATTCGATAATAGAGATCGCGACAAATTCTAACTTCTCGCGTATCCCCGTATATGAGGATACAATAGACAACATAATCGGTATCGTTTATTTGAAGCACTTTTTCAAGGAGCTTATAGACACAAAGGAAGTAGATCTCAGATCGCTTTTGATCGAGCCCTATTTTGTACATAAGACGATGAAGATATCGACTGCACTCTCCGAAATGCAGGAGCGTCAGCATCATATAGCGATCGTTGTTGATGAATACGGCGGAACTATGGGTATCGTTACTATGGAAGATATCCTTGAGCAGCTTGTCGGAGATATCTGGGACGAGAGTGACGAGATCGTCGAGGATTATGTTGAGACCGGCGATAATACGTACGACATAAACGGAGAAATGAATGTATATGATATGTTCGAACTCCTTGAGGTGTCGGACCGCGATTTTGAGTCCGATTATATGACAGTCGGCGGTTGGGCGGTCGAGATGCTCGATTCCGATCCGCACGAGGGTGATGTGTTCGATTACAAGAATCTCCGAATAACCGTAGTTGAGATGGATGAGCTTAGAGTCGCAAACGTCTCGGTAGTTGTACTTCCGGTAGAAAAAGAGGAAGAATAAAGTAAAACAGGATGTAGAGTAAATACATCCTGTTTTTTCGTCTAAAAATGCGCTCGGTTGCATATTATTATTTGTAAAATTATTATGGAGTGTGTTTATATGTTTGCTTTTGTCATAGGTCTTTTGTCGAATTTCTTTTGCTTTATATTGGGACTTTCGTCAGGCGGAAATTTTCCTCCTCCGCTCTCGGCCGCAGAGGAGCGGGAATGCTTTGCTCTTGCCAAGAAAGGCGATGAGAATGCAAGAAATAAGCTCATAGAGCACAATCTCCGTCTTGTTGCGCATATCGTGCGCAAGTATTATTCCTCGCACAAAAATCAGGATGACCTCATCTCGATAGGAAGTATCGGACTTATAAAGGCTGTCGATTCCTTCAAAAGCGAAAACGGTACCAGGTTTGCCACATATGCGTCTAAGTGCATACAGAATGAGATACTTATGTATTTTCGATCGCAGAAGAAGCTTTCGATGGAAGTGTCGATAAATGAAACAATAGATATGGACCGCGACGGCAATCCACTAACTTATATAGATATCATAAGCGTGGACGATACTATAGCAGATGATATCTACAAAAAAATACGCACCAAAGCGGCAATAGACGTTATAAAAACGCACCTTGGCGAGAGGGAAAAGCAGATAATCATACTGCGTTACGGTTTGACGGGACGGCGCGCGCTTACCCAGCGCGAGGTCGCAGAGCGGCTCGGCATATCGCGCTCGTATGTGTCCCGCATAGAAAAAGCTGCGCTTGAGAAGATACAGGAAAAAATAAAATGACGTGCTGCGGCACGTCATTTTGTTAGTTTTGCGAATAAATTAAGAAAATCCTTTTCAACTGTTTCGAACTCAATAAAGTCAAATACGGGTTTGGAACTTATTTTTGCTTCGTCGTCATAAAGCTTCTCGCCCATAACATCAAGAAATTCGCGGTAGAGCATCGCGTTGTCTATATCAAACACGAGTGTACGTTCTTCTTCTGTGAGTGCAGGCGTGAACCACTTTGAAAATATCTTATCCTGCAGTGATTTTTCTATCTCAAGATATTTTGGCAAAAGCGGTTTTACCGGGCGTGTGATATCCGAGAGATACGCCTCGCTTGCATCGTGCAAAAGGCACCCGAGCTGTACGCGTTTTGCGTATCCTCTTGCCTCGGCTTCATTTGCGCAGTTTATGCAGTGTTGGGCTACAGAATAGAAACGCGGGAAGTGTCCGCCCGCACGGCAGAGCAGTGAGAGCGCGTGAGCGATGTCTGCTATGTCTATCTCGTCTGCGGTGCAGATCACGGGGTTAAATTTCTTTTTTGTGTATGTAGTTATGTAACTCATTTCTTTACCTTTTCAAGAATTTTTTTATACGGTGCGAGCATACCTTCGTTCATAGCATTGCCCATTTTTGCTTTGATTTTCGGAGAAGAGAGCAATGCGCCGACAAGGTACATCTTTATCATCATACCGCGCTTCTTTTGCGGGAAATCGTACTGACCGTGCTTTTTGTAAAATTTGTGGTCTGCCTTCATCATACCCTGCATAAGCCAGATGAGGTCGCGAAATATCTTCATACCGCCGATACCCCAAAAATTCTGCGGCGGCACATAGCCCTTTTCAAGTGCGTATTCGAGCCTTTTTGCCAGTTTGTCGATCTCGCCGTCGGGATCGTATTCATCGGTCGCAACTCCTGCTAAGAAGTTGTTTCCGACCTCTGCACGCGCTTCGATGATCATTTTGAGGTTTTCCTCTTGCCAGAGATTTCCGCTTACAAGATACCCCATAGGCATACCCATAGTTACCGTGCGGTGACCGTTGCAGAATTGGCGGTCGTCATAGAGCTTGAAGGATGCGCCCATAGAGTGATCCTTGACCGAAAATGCGATCACGATCGCCTCGGCACTCTGTATCGTACCGCGAAGAAAATCGTCAAAGTCATCCTTGTATATGCATTTGCCCGAGACGGCACAGTTAAAGCATCCGAGGCATCCGCCCGAAAATTCGTATTCTCGGATATTAATTATTCTCGTGTTCTTTTTTGTGACGGCAGCAAAGCGGGCTATCATATCGCCAAGCTGACGGTCATCATCTTCTTTGTTGGTGAGAATGACCACATCGCCCGACTTGTCTGCGTCGTATGCGGGTATCGAAACGGGAAGATGCTTTGCGGGGGAAGGTGCGGAGATCTTCTTTTCAAAAATTCCGTTTTCTGCACAGTACAGTACATATTCAAAAAAGTCACGAGCTTCTTTTTGTCCCTTTTCGGTGAGCAGATCGTCCATATCTGCCGAGAGTCCGCGGATATAGTTAAGTCCGAGGTCTGCACAGTTATCTTCGATGTATCTGTGTGCGGTTATGTCATAGAAATGCTTGGATGTCGTTATCTGCGTGGCGATCTTGCCTGCAAGCGAGATGCCGGAATCTTTTATAAGCTCAATAAAGCGGTGAAGCTGATAGGGGGCGATGAAAGTGTATACGGGATAAGAAAAGAGGATAAGTTCTGCCTTTTCCAAAAGCTCCTTCGCGGGAGCTATGTCTTTTTCGATCTTTTTTATTTTCTGTCCTACGTGAAGAACATCAAAGCTATGCTCGGGGTAGAGTGCGGACAGGTAATTTACCGTTTGAAGGGTAATGCTGTATTTGCCCTTGGGGCTTCCGTTGGGAACAAGAATATTCATTTTGAACCTCTTTATATATCGTGTTACATACATTGTATCACAAAAAAGAGACAAATTCAAATACAAAGGCGCACATTGTGCGCCTTTTTGTCAGTTTTCTATTCTTTGTACCTCAAACGCTTCGGGTGAGAACATATAGAAGCATCCGTCTGCGAGAGTTGCACGTTTGTAAGCGTTGTAACCGGGAAGAGAAGTGTTGATGAGCTCGGTAAAGCTCTCGCCGTCAAAGCGAAGGAGCACGTAATTGTCCGTGTATACGCTTGTATATACAGACTGGCTGTTATAGAAACTTACACCGAGTCCGACGAACCCTCTCTCTCGGTCGATGAAGTAGGACTTGTAATCCTCGGAATAGCTTGCATCCTTTACTTCATATTTGCACACGGGAACGACGGTGTCACCGCTTTCGCGGTATACCTCGATCTTGAGCGTGCTCATAGAGTCGCCGACGCCGATACCGAGAAGGAATCCGTCACCGAAGTTTACAAGCGAGGTGGAGTATCCCTCGATCGTACCGGTCTCTTTATAGGTAATGTTGTTAAGATCGGAGAGATCAAAAAAGAATACGGGATCGGTTAACTGTATCGCGGTGCAGACGTAAGCGGTGTCACCGTCGAAGCGCGCGGAGCGTACTGTCTCGCCCTCGGGTGCAAAGTTTTCGACCGAAGCCACGATCTTCATTTTTTCAAGATCAACACAGAACAGACTCGCATTTACACTGCTTTTCAATGCAACGAAACCGACGAGATCTCCGTCTTCATAAGTCTCTTTTGTATCGCGCGTGTTTGTCGTCGTCGCGGCACGAAGTATGCCGTTGTATTCGTCAAGACTGTACTGATCAAGTACAGTGCCGGGAAGGTTTACAGAGCCGATATAGGTCAAACCGTCGCTATACGAAAGACGTGCGATCTCGCTCATCTGGGTGCGTGTCGTTGTGTCTCCTGCGCTGACCTCATCAATGAAAGGACGGGTCAGATAAACAGACCCCATAGAAACGTACGCATCGCTGTAGTAGGAATAAAAGGCGTAGGAGTTTATCTCTTCAAGTGTTGCCTCGTCGAGCATACAGACAACGGCGTAGCTGTTTGTATTTACGCTGTCGGGCAAAATGATGTTATCTGCAGAAATGCTTGTGTTCTCTATTTGAGGCAGATAATCGGATTCGTTGCCGAAATCGGGATCCTTTTTAGGAGTGAAATTACTGATGACAAGCAGCTTTCCGTCGATCTTGCGTGATGTTATATAACTTCCCGAGAGGGTGATGTTCCTCTTTTCTGTAATGTTCTCGGGATCTGTTACGTCAAGCGAGATCAACTCGGTAACGGTCATATTGTTATTTCTGTTCTGTCGTATGACGGTCACTGTTTTGCAATCGGATGAAAGGTAGAACTCTGCGTTGCCGATCAAGTGACTGTTTTTTACTCTTTGGAGTTTGAATTGACCGACAAGTTTCGATTCTTCTCCTTCTATCGAATATACGGCCAGCGTCTCACCCTTCATATAGTATATGTGTTTGTCGCTTCTCTTTATAAGGTCAGCTTCGATAACACCCTCGACCTGGTTGTCTGTTGCCTCGACATAGCTTGGCATATCCGAGTCTGACGTGGGATCTCCGAGGGCGTTAGACGTACCGTTTTCTGCTGCTGCATAGAAGAGAGAGGCGAGGAGCTTTTGCATATTGTTGTCATATGCGGGCGGAGTGTAATTCACTTCGTTGATCGTTTTGATCACATCGTAGTATTCGCTGTTCTCGTATCTTGATACGTCGGGTGGGGTGGTGCGAAACGGTATGAACAGCCAGAGCGCGGCAGACATTACCGCAATACACGCGCAGGCGGCGAGCACCGATAGTCTTATGCGTTTGCCGCGGCCCCCCTTTCCCGGATCTGCTTCTTCGATGTATTTGTCGTCGAGTTCTCCCAACGATTCAAGCATTTTTTTATTTTTCATATCACTATACCTTCTTTCTCAAGGTGAACTTTGAGTTTGTTTCTTGTTCTTGCGAGAATGATCTTTACGTTGTTTTCGCTTATGCCTCTCTTGCGGGCGATATCGGCAACAGAGCAGAGATAAAAATATCTTTGTACAAAAATTATTCTGTCGCGCTCGGAAAGGGTAGCGGCAAATGAATTTATCGCCTCTTTTACGGCGAGCCCGTCGGATACGTCTCCTTCAAGAGAGGGGAGAAATTCCTCTACTTCGGACAGCACCGTGTCGAGATTTTTTGAACGGCGTTGGGCGTTGTTGTATGCGTATCTGTTAAGCGCAAGATTGCGCACTATCTTGCCAAGGAAGGCCGAGAGCTTTTCTGGTTTCTTTGGCGGTATAGCACCCCAAGCACGCATATACGTGTCGTTGACACATTCCTTTGCGTCTTCGTTTGATGCAAGAATGTTGTATGCGATGCTGTGACAGTACCTGCCGTATTTCTTTTCGGTTTCAGCTATCGCCGATTCGCTTCTCTCAAAGTAAAGCTCGACTATTTTTCGGTCGTCCATCTGCTCACCTCCCGTACTTTTTGGCGCCTTCACCTATATACACCGCATTAAGGTGCCAAAGGTTACAATGATATGAAATTTTTTATTGATTTTATCACAAAGACACGTTTGTGTCAACAGAGGTCAAAATGATGCTTATTTAAGGCAAAAATGTTATTGACCGAGTGTGTCACATAATGTATAATGTATATATCTGTAAAAAGGAGAACACCGATGAAAAAGGGCATATTTTTCCACGATGCAAAGCTTGCTTTCGGAAATTGGGATAAGAACTACGATGAGCTTTTTACTTTTTTGAAGGCGCAAAATATAGACGGATTTCAGTTTCACGATAAGTGGATATACGAAGAGGGCGAGGATGAGCTCCTTGCTGCTATGAAAAAGCACGGTATGAAGACATACATAATTCATATCCTGCCAAGACTTATGGCAGAGGATGATGCGGTCTTTAACGATGCAGTAAAAGAGTCACTTGATAAAATAAAGCTGCTTAAAAAATTTGACTGCAAGCGTCTTATGATAGTTCCGTTTCCTAAGAGCGATGTCAAGGGAGAGGCAGATATTCCGCGTGCGATGCAACGTATGATCAAGGGTCTTCAGCTTATTATTCCCGAGGCGAAAAAAGAGGGAATAGACTGCTACATTGAGAACTTCTCGACAACTATCCTTCCGTACGGCACTGCAGATAACGTCGAAAAGATACTTAACGCAGTTCCCGCACTCAAATACGTCTTTGATACCGGAAATTACTTCTGCATCGACATAGATTGCCACAAAGAGTATGAGCGCTTCAAGAACAGAATAGAATTCGTCCATCTCAAAAACTTCGAGTTCAGAGATGAGGGAATGCTGCTTGATAACGGCAGACGTGTAAAGAGTCCGATATTCGATAAAGGACCGATGAACTTACCCGAACTTTTTGAAAAAATGTCGCGTGACGGACTTGATGTACCTTATGTGATAGAGTTCAACGATACGCTGACACTTGATGCGATAGCTGAAAACGAAAGAATTATGAAAAAGTATCTGGGATAATAAAAACCGCCTTTTCGGCGGTTTTTAAAATTTTTTAATAAAAATCAAAAATCCTCTTGCAAATTTGATTTGGTTGTGATATAATATCGTTTGTTGAATACAGGGGTATAGCTCAGCTGGTAGAGTACCGGTCTCCAAAACCGTGGGTCG
>CAYZHW010000041.1:0-11685 GCA_964478105.1 uncultured Lachnospiraceae bacterium
ATATCGACGACGTCACCGTAAACGATGAAGAAAAATCAAAATACTCCATCGTAACAGTAAAAGCAAACCTTCAATTTTGAAAAAACGAGCAAATGGTGCGTATCTAAAGGACATTTTTCAATATTTTAAAATACAGTACCTACTGACAGGAAAAGGACAGAGAATGTTTTACATTCTCTGTCCTTTTTTCCGTAAGCACTGTTTATGTGCAGACAAAAACTTTTTTATATCGGCGATATATTTTCGCCTGCGATCAAATGCGATATAATCTCCCTTACGATCCGTTTGCAATATGATATAGATTCTCTTTACGCCCTAAAAGGAATACCACAAATCCCATAATGATTTATATCGGTGCGTTGTGTCCTTAGGGCACAACACTAAAAGTCGTTTTTAACTTATATTTCCGCACTAAGGTGTCTCATAACGTGACAGCAGATATTGACAGCGACGGGCAGGCCTGCGATATGAGTGGGGTACTTCTCTATATTAACGGCAAGCGCGGTCGTATCTCCACCGAATCCCTGCGGGCCGATACCGAGCTTGTTTATCTCGTCAAGCATACGCGCCTCAAGCGCGGCATAACGCTCATCGGGGTGATGTGTATCTGGATCGCGGGCGAGTGCCTTTTTCGAGAGAACTGCCGAATAATCGAACGTACCGCCGATTCCTACGCCGACCATTATAGGCGGGCAGGGATTACTTCCCGCGCGGCGCACGGTATCTACGACAAAGTTCACGATATCGTCCTCGGTCGCGGCGGGAGTAAACATTTTAAGCGCACTCATATTCTCACTGCCGAATCCCTTGGGAAGTGCGGTAAGCTTTATCTTATCGCCCTTGACCATTTCGGCATAAATTATCGCGGGGGTATTGTCATTTGTATTCTTTCTCTCATAAAAGGGGTCGCCCACGACAGAGCAACGCATATAGCCTTCTGTATACGCGCGGCGTACACCCGTATTCACGGCGGTAGTAAGATCGTCGCCCGTGATATGCACGTCCTGGCCGATCTCGACAAAAAGGACTGCCATCCCCGTGTCCTGGCAGATCGGAACGTCAAGCTCACGCGCCGCGGTGAGGTTGTCCTCAAGCTTTGCAAGTATAGACTTTGCAAGCGGGTCGCGCTCGTTTTCCTTTGCCTTTACGATGCATTCAGTGGCACCGCACGAAAGCGCATAATTTGCGCCGATAAAAAGCTCTTTTACCTTTTCTTCTATCAAAGATGATGCTATTTCCCTCATTTTTAATCCTTTCTGCAAAAACAAAATGCCGTTTACTTCCCCAACAGGCAATAAACGACATTTATTCATTAAGATCGTTGTAAAATATCACACTGTAAGGCAGGCTGAGATTAAGTTTTTCTCTTGCGATCCTGATGACGTATTCATCGGTAAAGGGAGCCGCGAGCTCATTTTCAAGCGCCTCGATCCTCTCCTGATACTCATTTACGCGCAACCTGAGTTCATCACGCTCCGCCTGCAACTCATTGTATTTCATCATCATCTGCGTGATACTGATAAGCGCAACGATAACAAAAACTATGACAGCAAGTTTTACAAAAATATTGGAATAATATTTTTTCTCCACCGTTTTTTGTTCCTCCGTCAGCCTATAAAGCCGATTTTTGAAGCATCCATTATCTTTTTAGTCTCGGATCTCGTATATCTTTTTGCTCTTACCTTGTAATGTATACGTGATACAATACGCCACAGTGCCGCCAGAACATATCTTACCGGGACGACCGTAAAAAACACAAGATATTTTACGGCGCTCCTTATTGCAAAAACTATGTACTGCGAAAAAAACATCACGAGCTTCCCGAGCGAAAAATAATACGCCAGAAAGCCGAGCGCAAATCCGAAAAAGACAATCCATCTTGCTTTTCCGTCGTTCGTATGGTAGATAAAAACCACACAGACAAGCGATGAAAAAAAGCAAAATATAAGGTCACCAATAAAGATTATTATATTCAGCGCGATCTTTGAAAGAGACTTATTTTTCTGTTTCTTGTCGCGCGGTCTTGCAAATTTATATTTTGATATCAGCGGAAGCTTAACTTCTCCAAGCTTTGCCGCTCCCCCGTTCCCGTATGTGACGCCAAGAAATATTCTCTGTATCCTTATGACGTCGTATACCGCACCGAGGCATATACCGACTACCAGCGCCCATACAAGCGATAGCGCCAGTGCGTTCATTGATATTTCCATATGCTACTTCGAGCCTAACATACGGCCAAAGAGACCTGTTTTTTTGCTTTTTTCGGTCTCGTTGTAGTAGAATATGCCGTTTACCGTACCCTCGACCTTAACACGGCCGCTCGATACGTCAAGTGTCGCTATATGCAAATTCGAGCCTTCTATCTCCATTCCGCCGCACACCGTGGAAAGGATAACAGAAAACTCGTCAAAACTTATAACGTCGGTCACTCCGCCGATCTCCATCTGCTTTCGGTCGGACAGAACTACGCTGTGTACATTATCATTCATATATATACCTCACAATGCTTTGTACTAAAATAATATGCAAAGCACCGCAGGTATAGACCTATTACGGTATGATCTCGTACATTTCTCCGGACTCTGCCTTTTGCACGTGCTCTTTTACCGCAAGCACACGAGCCTTAAGGCTTCTCTGTCCGAATGTTATTTCGATTATATCGTTCTCTTTTATCTCGTAGGAAGCTTTTGCAACTTTACCGTTTACCTTGACCTGCTCTTTGTCGCACGCCTCGTTTGCAACAGTTCTTCTTTTAATTATTCTCGAGACCTTCAAATATTTATCAAGACGCATACTTTCTCCCGGTAAAGCTTACAACGGCAGACAGGAAGCTTATATGGTAAGCCCCTGTCTGTCGCCAAACTATTCTGAATTAAAAATTACTTGTTGATGCTCTCCTTAAGAGCCTTACCTGCAGAAAATGCGGGGTGCTTGGAAGCGGCAATTGTAATAGCCTTGCCTGTGAGGGGGTTTCTTCCCTGTCTCTCGCCTCTCTCCTTAACTTCGAATGTTCCGAAGCCAACGAGCTGAACCTTTTCACCGTTCTTGAGAGCCTCTTCAACTGCATTCATAAATGCGTTTACTGCTGCCTCTGCATCCTTCTTCTTAAGATTGGTTTCCTTTGCAACTGCTTCGATCAACTGTGTCTTGTTCATTGTAGTTTCACCTTTCGTCTTTTATTTTCAAATAATCGCCATTTCTGTAACTGTCAAATGGCCACACTATTTACTTAATTATACCATTCTTTATGTATGATATCAAGCATTATTTTGTTTTTTTGTTGATTTTTTTCAAAAAAATGCTTATTTTTCGCCTTTTTCCGTACTTTTTACCATATCCCAGTACTCGTCAAGCTCACTCTGGTTCATAATTTCGATATTTTTGCCGTCGGCATCAATAAGTGTCTCCATACTGCAAACGCGGCGTATGAATTTCTCATTTGTAATATTAAGCGCCTCTTCGCAATCGACCCCGAGTTTCCTTGCCATATTAGCCACTGAAAAGAGCAGGTCACCGATCTCTTCTTTGATATTGTGTGCATCGGCGGCGTCGATCGCGCTTCTTATCTCCGCGCACTCTTCAAGCACCTTTGCGTATGCCGCCTCGGCGCAATCAAAATCAAAATTCTTTGCCTTTTTGCCGATCTTTTGCGCACGCATAAGCGAGGGGAGCATAGGCGGTATGGCACGAAGATTATCCGAGAGAGTTTTTCTCTGCTTTTCTTCCTTTTTTATTTTTTCCCAGTTGTCAAGCACATCTCCGCTCGAGTCCACGGGTACATCGCCGAAAACGTGCGGATGGCGAAGAACGAGCTTTTTGCAGATACCGTCGGCAACGTCATCTATATTAAACTCATTTTCCTCTTCGCTTATTCTTGCGTGGAAGACCACCTGAAGCATAAGGTCGCCGAGTTCTTCGCAAAGAAGTGTGCTGTCATCGATATCGATCGCCTCTATGACCTCATAGGTCTCCTCGATAAGATCCTTACGGATGCTTTTGTGCGTCTGCTCTCTATCCCAGGGACAGCCGTTCTCTGCACGAAGCAACTCCATTATTTTAACAAGGTCCTCGAATCTGTAATTATCTTTTATTTGAAAATCCTTCATTTTTCTACCTATTTCATCAATTTCAATTTATTTAATATATGATATATTTTTTCACCTTTGGGAAGTATGGATATATCCTCTTTGTTTACAGCCTTAAATAAGAATATAGCTATTACGTACACGGCAACAGCAACAAAGATCGAAACAAGCGTTGACATTCTCGTACTTCCGATAACTAACGGAAGCAGATTTGCACACACGAGCGCGCAGGCAACACATATCACGCTTGCGGCAAACGGTCTTGCAAAGACCTTGAACACTCCTGGAAGCGGACAAACGTGTTTTGCGATAAAGTAGAAATTCACAGCACAGACCACCGCATAACAAATAAACGTGCTTATCGGCGTGCCGTACATTCCCACCTCGGGGATACCTATCAGTATATAGCTTGCCGCAAGCTTGACTGCGGCGCCGATCAACATCGAGATTATCGGCTTTTGTTCACATCCGTGTGCCTGTAAAACAGAGTTGGTAATAGCAAGGATGCACACGAAAAACGTTGAGAGCGCAAGTACCGACAAGAGCGGAGCCGCCATATCTACAGATTCGGAAAGTCCGTGAAAAAGCAGATCAAGTATCGGGCGGCTGAGTGCCGAAAGTCCGAGCGCACACGGAAGAGCGATCATCGCCGCGACACGCAACGTTGAATCAACGAGCCGCTTAACGTGTTCACTTCCCCCTGTTTCCCGGGTGGACGTCAGCATAGGAACTATCGAATATGCTATCGGATATATAAGCACGGGCGGAAGATTATAAAGCGGAACGGCAAGCGTCGTATAGTTGCCGTACATTGCCACCGCGACCTCGCGGGCGATACCTATATCCTGAAGACGGCGTAAAACTATCATAAGATCGATGACATTGGTAAGGCTCATCACGGATGAACTGAGCGTTATCGGCACAGCAATTTTGACAAGCCTTGAGAGCACGGTCTTTTGTCCTTGTGCTTCAAGCGGCGAGTCAGCGTCAAGTCCGTATGCGCTCTCGCGAAACAGCGCCTTTGATATGACAAGGAAAAGCATACTTACCGCAACACCGATCGTAAGTCCGCTTATCGAAAATGCCGCGGCAATATGCAGTTCATATCCCGCGTCAAGTGCCCAGATAGCCAAAAATATGCCGATAAGAAGCTTGCCCACAGCCTCAATGACCTGCGAGACGGCAGTGGGTATCATATTCTGGAACCCTTGAAAATATCCGCGTATTGAACTTGATATGCAGATGAAAAATAGCGTCGGCGCTATGGCTACAATACACCAAGCCGAATTTTCGTTTTTCATAAGTTCCGAGAAAAATCCCGAGAGAACCGCCATACCGATCATACCGATAAGCCCGATCAAAAAGAAAAGCGTCACCGAAATACGGTATATCCGCTTGACCTGTCGGTAATTTCCCTTTGCTCTCGCCTCAGATACAAGAATAGAGATAGCAACGGGAAGTCCTGCAGTGGATATCATATAGAACCAGGTATATATGGTATACGCGGCGTTGAAATACCCCATTCCCAGCTCACCGAGGTAATGGATGAGCGGGATCTTATAAAAAAGCCCGATCGCTTTTACTATGATGTTTGAAAAGGTCAGTACGACAACGCCCGAAAAAAACATTTTTGAAATATTTTTTTTCGGCTTGTCAGGATTTATTACAGCTTTTTGCTTGATACAGATCCCGCCCCTTTAATCAAAATAGTATTTTATTATCCTTCTTGCCTCGTAAACGAGTTTTTCCTTGTCTATTGATGTATACTCGCCGTTATCGTAAAGTATTCTTCCGTCGACCACCGTCATAAGCACATTTGAAGAATTGACGCTGTATGCAAGTGCGGCGTATGTATCGTAGCACGGAATGTTGTTCAGTGCGTTCATATCGATAAGCACGGCGTCGGCTCTCTTCCCGACCTCGATCTTACCGCAGTCATATCTTCCCTGCGCACGTGCACCGTTCAACGATATAAGATCGCTCATCTCACGCGCAGTCGTAATGTCCGCCTTGCGCGAAACTCCTTTGTGCAAGATAGACGCGATCTGCAGTTCTTTCAATAGATCAAGCGTATTGTTCGATGCGGCGCCGTCGGTACCGAGCGCAACGCCTATACCCTTGTCGAGCATAGCGCGAAGGGGCATAACGCCGCTTCCGAGCTTCAGATTACTTGTGGGATTGTGCACTGCAGTAACGCCCTTTTCACGCATTATATCCATATCGCTGTCAGTAACATATACACAGTGCGCGGCAGTTGTCGGAGAATCGAGAACTCCTGCCTCAAGGAAAAATTCTATCGGTGTCATCCCGTTTCGTTCGATGCACTCGCGGTGCTCTTTTTCGGTCTCGGAAATGTGCACCTGTACGATACACCCCTTCTCCTTGGCGTATTCTGCCAAGTAGCGGCAGGTGTTCATCTTGTTTGTATATTCAGCGTGGAGCGACATATCTATCTTAAGTCTTCCGTCGCCCGCGCCGTTGTATTCGTCATAGAGCGCCATAGACTCTGCAAGACGGAAATCATCCTCTTTTTTCATATTCGGATCAAATGAAACTATACTGCGCGAAATGTTTGCCTTTATTCCGCTCTCAAGTACCGCCGCCGCGGTAGCAGAACAAAACATATACATATCGGAAAAAGATACGATACCGTTTTTCAGCATTTCGGCTATTGCGAGCATCGAGCCGTAATATACGCTCTCGTCGCTCAGCCTGTCTTCGGCGGGAAATATCTTCTCTTCAAGCCATCTTGAAAGAGGCAGATCCTCGCCGTATCCGCGGAATATCGTCATAGCACTATGACAGTGCGCATTGTAAAATCCGGGCATAAGAAGGTTCTTATTTCCTTCTATCTCACGCTCAAACGTTCCTTCGGGCCTGCTTTTTCCGATATATGAAAAACATCCGTCGGCAACCGCTGCGAAAACGCCTTCATCACCGAATCCGTATTCGGGTAAAAGTCTTACATTCTTAAAAAGTATACTCATATAAATTCCTTATAGAGAGAATTCTCGGAGATATATTCTCCGGAGATCTCCTCGATCTTTTCAAACTTGTCTCTTATTCTTCTTGCTTCTTCGGCATATTTGCTTATATCGGGAACAGCGCCGAGAACATTTATCAGATACGGCTTTATCATATTGAGATCGTATTCCATCGCCGAGTCGATAATGATATCTGCGTTTTTTGCAAACGGTATGATATTTTTCTCTTCATTGGCGCGTACGCTTTCCCAAACATAGAAGGTAAATTCGGGGGATGCGCTTCTGAAATTGAAATCTCTTACCATCCTGCGGTAAAATCTTATCTCATTTGGAGTAAATATCTCTCCCGCGCACTCTATCTCGCTTGCCACACTGATGTATATACTCTTGAAATTATGCTTTGCCAATACCTCGGTGATCTGCGGATATATCGCCTGTATGCCCTCAAAAACAAATAGATCGTCGTGCTCGGCTATGATCTCTGTATAGCCGGATCTTTTTCCCGAAACGAAATCGTATTTCGGTATATGCACCTTTTTGTATGCGAAGATCTCCTCGACGCATTCACAGAACGCATCGAAATCTATCGTTTCAAAAGAATCATAATCTATCTCTATATCCGGATCTTCCTCTGCGCGTGCGTTTAGAACAGCGCGGTCGAGATAGAAGTCGTCTATCGAAATGATATGAACATCCTTGTCGAGCTCCTCAAAGCATTCAATAAGCTTTTTTGCCGTCGTTGTCTTGCCCGAACAGGTGGGGCCCGAAAGTGTAAGCGCTTTGAGTCCGTCTATTGCCGCAATGCTTCTTACGACTTCATCAAGCTTTTGGTCGAACCTGCGGTCGCATTCAAGCACGAAATCGGCCTTTTCTTTTTCATTCTTAAAAACTCTGTTCTGTATTATCATCTTTTGAGTTGTGCCTTTCAAAAAAATTATTTTTTGTCGTAGAATTGTATTATTCTCTCAAAAGTTTTTTCTGTTTCTTCTTCTTTTAGATATTCATATGGATATTTGTGATTAAATATTCTCTCTATCTTCATAGTTCCCTCTCCGGGAAGCGCAAAATCTACCAATTTAGTCACAGCACCCGCGCCTGCAGCAAGGATAGTGTGTACTTCTTCCATCATAAATATGTTATAAAGTCCCTCTGTTCCGGGAAGCGCAAAGCCTACGTTTTCGAGGTTACCCACAGTATTTTTCTGGCGGTACATATAGTAGGGTTTGTATCCCTCGTTCTTGGTCTTGACCTGCGAGTAATCGACGCATTTCGCCGCGATCTTGCCCGTGCGCGAATATATCTCGCTCTTGCTCTTTAAGATATCCGCCGATTTTTTTGCGCAGAAGGTATGTACGGTGATATTGTTCGGTCTAAGCTCAAGTATCTTGTCAAACGACTTTGAAAAGCTTGTAAACGTATCGGTGGGAAGTCCCGCAATAAGGTCAACGTTGATGTCACGTATTCCCGATTCGCGCGCGATATCGTACGCGCGGTAAAAATCGTCTACCGTGTGGCGTCTGCCGATATTTTTCAGCACGTCGTCGTTGAGTATCTGCGGATTGACGCTTATTCTCGTAACTCCGTACTCCTTTGCAACAGCAAGCTTTTCTGCCGTTATGGTATCGGGTCTGCCCGCTTCAAGTGTGAACTCAAGCAGATCTTTCGGATCTATGTGAGAGGTGATCTTACCGAGCAAAAATCTAAGCTGGTCGTGGGATAGAATAGTGGGTGTTCCTCCGCCGATGTATACGGTAGCAATACCGAGTCCCGCTTCTTTTGCAGTTGCAAATATTGCGTCTATCTCGCGTCCGAGCTTTTCAAGATAATCCGGGATAAGCGAAAGAAGTCTGTCGGATGTATAGGAAACGAACGAACAGTACGCGCATCTTGACGGGCAAAAAGGTATAGAGATATAAACACTGCACACCTTATCGCGAAGCTGGTTTATTATCTTATATTCAGAGGTCGCAACATTCACCGCAAGCGATGCCTTTTTCGGATTTACAAAATACTCCTCGCGAAGCACTCTTTTCGCCTTCTGGACACCAAACCCCGATAGAAGCAACTCACTTGCCATCTTTGATGGACGTACACCGGTAAGTATTCCCCACGCGGGCGTATATCCGAACATTCCCTCGCCGCAGGCAAAGACAGCGCGTCCGACGGCGATCTTCGCCGTTCTCTCACGGCTCCACATATCGCAAAAATCTACAGATCTCGTCTCTTCGCAAACGCGCTCTCCAAGCTTCATCCGAGACACCGCCTCGACACCGCCATCGGTCATCGTTGCTCTGACATACACCTCGGGTGTGTTCTCGTCGATCTCCTCATCTTCAGCAAATTTTGCCCCGGGAAAGAATATCATACAAAGAGTCTGAACGTAATATCTGTTAATGTCTCCCTCGACATAAAGCTTCATACTGTCTTACCTTCCCTTTCCTTTGAGGATCTCGCTGTCCATTACGATAGTGATAGGGCCGTCGTTTACAAGCGATACAGCCATATCAGCACCGAAAACTCCGCTCTCTGTGGGTATATTTTTACTTTTCATCTGTGAGATAAAGTACTCATAGAGCTCATTTGCCCGTGCGGGAGCCGCCGAGTCCGTATAGCTCGGACGGTTGCCCTTTTTGTAGTCGGCCATAAGCGTGAAATTCGACACGACAAGCGCCGCTCCGCCGACATCAAGAAGTGAAAGATTTAGCTTGTCATTCTCGTCAGAGAATATGCGAAGCTTTGATATCTTCTCTGCCAACAGCTCGGCATCCTTCTCTTGGTCGCCCTCTCTCACTCCGAGAAGGATAACAAGCCCCTTTTCTATTTCACCGCTCATATTTCCGTCGGCTGTGACCGACGCACTGCTTACTCTTTGAAGTACTGCTCTCATAATCTCTGTTCCTTTGTTGTTTTATCAGGTAAATCCTCTCGTAACATTCTCAACACCGTTCAGTGATCTGAGTCTTGATACGATCGATTTGAGATGCTCTACGCTCCTGCAACCGAGCGTAAGATTCATCATTATCCTCGAGTCCGAAGTCTTTTGCGAATTGATCTGAAGGATAGCGACCTTCATATCGGCAAGTGCCATAGTTACATCTGCAATAAGCGTTATGCGGTCCTCGGCAAAGAGCTGCACAGCCGCTTCAAATATATTTTTGTTCGATACCTCAGTGGTCTCCCAATGAGCCTCAAGCCACCTGTCCCTGTCTTCGGGACGGCTCATACCTGCCAGTGCATTGGGGCAATCGGCTTTGTGTATGGAGATACCGTATCCCTTTGTAACAAATCCGACCACCGCATCTCCCGGCAGAGGATTGCAGCATTTTGCGAATTTGACAGAGCATCCGCTTGCACCGTCGACGACGATACCGCCGTCCGATTTGATATTCTTCGGTTTGGATGCAAGCTGGACCTGGCTTGCTTCGGTAATAGCGGGTTTTTCGGGGGTATCCGGCTTTACGACGCGTTCAAACTCGTCGCGAAGCTTGTTTGCGATCTTCGAGATAGAAACACCGCCGTATCCGATAGTGTTGTACAGATCGTCAGCGCCCTGTATTCCGAGTCGTTTCGCAACATTTGCCGCTATCTCATTTCTCTGTGTATCGGTGAATGGACGCGAGAACTTATGAAGCTCTGCATCTATCGCAGCCTTACCGACGACGATATTCTCGCTTCTCTTCTCTTTCTTGAACCACTGACGGATCTTGTTACGGGCTTCTCCCGTCTTTACTATCTTTATCCAGTCTCGGCTCGGCCCCTTGGACGAGGACGAGGTAAGTATTTCTATTATCTCGCCGTTTTCGGGCACACGGTCTATCGGAACAATCATTCCGTTTATCTTGGCACCTATCATCTTGTTTCCGACAGCGGTGTGAATAGCATAAGCAAAATCGATGACCGTCGAGCCCTGCGGAAGTGCTATAACGTCTCCCTTGGGGGTAAATACGAACACCTCATCGTGAAAGATATCGGTCTTGATAGCGTGCATAAACTCGTCGGGATCGCGTGTACCGTCTTCGGTCTCGATAAGTCTTGCGATCCAGGAGAGCTTTTTATCGATCTCTTCCTTACTCTTTTCGCCCGACTTATACTTCCAGTGAGCGGCGATACCGTATTCGGCGATGTGGTGCATCTCCCAGGTACGTATCTGCACCTCAAAGGGGATGCCGTCGCGTCCGATGACCGTCGTGTGAAGCGAGCGGTACATGTTGGGTTTGGGCGTCGAGATGTAGTCCTTGAATCTTCCCGGTACAGACTTGAACATCTCGTGTATTATACCAAGCACCGTATAGCACTCAAGCTCTGTATCAACGATAATACGAAGCGCGTAAAAGTCGTATATCTGATCGAAGCTCTTGTTCTGGTTGTACATCTTCTTATAGATGCTGTAAACCGACTTTATTCTTCCCTCAAGGGTGAATTTCACATTGTTTTCCGTAAGCTTGTTATCGACGTAAGTACGGACGTTTTCAATAAAATTGAGACTGTTTCCGTATTTTGTTTCTATGTCGTTTTTGACCTCGGCATAACCTATCGGATCAAGATAAGAAAGACCTATATTCTCAAGTTCCTGCTTGATGCGCTGCATACCGAGACGGTGTGCAAGAGGTGCGTAG
>CAYZHW010000042.1:0-11260 GCA_964478105.1 uncultured Lachnospiraceae bacterium
GATAAGGAGATAACCTCCCCATCATTTACCGAAGATGATATGTTTGAGGTCAGAAAAGAAGTCGGAATGGTCTTCCAAAACCCCGATAATCAGCTCGTAGCGACTATCGTCGAGGAAGACGTTGCGTTCGGTCCCGAAAATCTCGGCATTGAGAGTGCCGAGATAAGAAAAAGAGTCGATGACGCACTCGCTGCGGTTGGGATGAGTGAATATGCCAAGCACGAGCCGCACAGACTCTCGGGCGGACAGAAACAACGTGTCGCTATCGCCGGCATCATTGCAATGCTTCCCAAGTGTATAATCTTCGATGAATCTACCGCAATGCTTGATCCCATCGGAAGACGCGATGTTATGGAAATAATGGATAGACTCAACCGCGAGAACAAAATGACGGTCATCCATATAACACATTATATGAATGAGGCGGCAAGAGCCGACCGAATCATAGTTCTCAATGACGGTACGGTCGCACTTGACGGAACGCCGCGCGAGATCTTTTCAAACTATGAAAAGCTTAAGGCGTTCGAACTTGATGTACCTCAGTGTACCGAGCTTGCTTATGAGCTGAAAAAACTCGGATACGATTTAGGAGATGAGTGCATAAATTCGGAAGAATGCGCACTCGCTTTGTATAAGGCAATCAAAAACGCAAAAGGAATTTGAAAGCAAATATGACAGGCATTAAACTTGAAAATGTATCGTTTGTATACAGTGAAGATACGCCGTATGAGATAACTGCCCTTAATGACATCTCTCTGGAGATAAAAGGCGGTATCACGACGGGTATTATCGGTCATACGGGATCGGGTAAATCAACGCTTGCACAGCTTCTCAACGGACTTATACGTCCTACCTCGGGAAGGATCCTTCTTGACGGTAAAGACATATGGGAAGATCCCAAAGAAATAAGCAAGATAAGATTTAGAGTCGGACTCGTTATGCAGTACCCCGAGTATCAGCTTTTTGAGGAAACTATACGTGCAGATATCGCGTACGGCCCAAAAAATATGGGGCTTGGCGAGGATGAGATAAACGAGAGGGTAAAAAAGGCGATCGATTTTGTCGGTATCGGCGAGGACCTGCTTGATAAATCTCCGTTTGAGCTTTCGGGCGGACAGAAACGCCGAGTAGCTATCGCGGGAATTATTGCAATGCAGCCTGAAGTGCTCCTTCTTGACGAGCCCGCCGCAGGACTTGACCCCGGCGGACGTGAGGGTATACTTGACGGAATAAAAAAATACCGCGATGACACGGGTGCTTCGGTCATAATTGTAAGTCACAGTATGGAGGATATGGCAAAATATTGTGACGAACTTATCGTTATGAGTCGTTCAAAGGTATATATGCAGGGAAGCTGCGACGAGATCTTTTCACATCCCGAGGAGCTTACCTCAATAGGACTTGATATCCCTCAGGTCGCGCGTGTTTTTGCAAAGCTTCGTGAGTTCGGTATCGATATTCCTGACAGTGCATATACGGTTGAAAAAGCGGCGAAAATAATCTCCGCACTCCTTGCACAAGGAGGCGCGCTATGAAAAGCATAACACTCGGACAGTATTTTGCGGGGGATTCCATACTTCACCGTCTTGACCCCAGAGCCAAGATAGTGATCGCCGTGCTGTATATTGTATTTACTTTTTTGTGTAAAAGTATATTTTCTTTCGCGCTCCTTGTTGCATCGGTCTTTTTCTTGATAGCAATAAGCAAGATCCCGGTGAAGATAATTCTCGGAGGAATCAAACCGATCTTGTACATTATGATCTTTACGGTCATAATCAATATTTTCTGGACAAAGGGAGACGGAGAACCGCTCTTTGCCTGGAAGTTTATAACAATATATGCAGAGGGCATCATAAACGCATTTTTAATGATGTTCAGAATCGTCTCGCTCATCATTGGGACGGGAATATTCCTGACTTATACAACATCGCCCATCGTGCTCACCGATGCGATCGAACAGTTGCTTGATCCTCTCAAAAAGATCAAGGTACCCGTACACGAATTCGCGATGATGATGACAATAGCACTCAGATTCATACCCACGCTGGTCGAAGAAACCGATAAGATAATGAATGCACAAAAGGCGAGAGGCGCGGATTTTTCAAGAGGAAGTCTTGTAGATAAAGCAAGATCTCTTATTCCCGTGCTTGTTCCGCTGTTCATTTCGGCATTCAGACGAGCCGATGAACTTGCCGTTGCAATGGAATGCCGTTGCTACAGAGGCGGAGAGGGAAGGACGAGAATGACTAAACTTGTCTATACTTCCAAAGATCTTGTCGCACTTGTTGCAACGATCGCTTTCGGCGCTTCCGTAATACTCATTAACATCTACGCGCCCGGATTTACAATATAACGGAGATCGCATTATGAAGATTTTACTAAAGATTATGTATGTCGGCACCGATTTTTGCGGGTATCAGGTGCAAAAAGATGCCGTGACGGTACAGGGATGTCTTTGTGAAGCTGCACGTATCGTTTACGGTTGCGATTGTGATGTTACCGGCTGCAGCCGAACCGACAGCGGAGTTCACGCAAATGAATTTTTTGCGACACTTACCGCAAAAGACGGGCACGACGTATCTTCTTCAATACCGCTTGATAAAGTACCGATAGCGCTCTCCTCTAATCTTCCGTCAGGCATATCGGTCGTCAAAGCATTGTCGGTATGCGATGATTTTCACGCCAGATATGATGTTGTATACAAAGAGTATATATATAAAATATGGAATGCTCCTGTAAGAGATCCTTTTCTTGAAGGACGTGCTTACCACTATCCCCTAAAGCTTGTGGATGATCATATCGAAAGAATGAACTCGGCAGCTGCATTTTTTGTCGGTGAACACGATTTTTCTTCGTTTATGGCTCAGGGGTCAAATGTTGCATCTACGATCCGTGATGTAAAGTATTGCAACGTCGTCCGCGACAATGATCTTATTACGGTTAAGATCGCAGCGAACGGATTTCTTTACAATATGGTTAGAATAATAGCAGGAACGCTTCTTGATGTCGGGAAAGGCAAGACGGCACCGGAGGATATTCCCGCAATAATTGAATCAAAAGACAGAAGTATGGCGGGTGCAACCGCACCTGCGTGCGGATTATATTTAAACCGCGTAGTTTACAAATAATAAAAAGGAGGGTTTTTGAATGTTTGGCTCAAAAAAGGATAAAAAAGAAAAGATAATATTATCCGATGTTGCCGAAGCAGAGGCTTCTTGCGCCAAAGAAGAACCCGCCGTAAATCAGTATTATTTTGCTGTATCCTATAGGTATAGATTTGCGAAATATGTTACGGTCATACTTCTTGTTTTTTACGTCCTGTTTATGATAACCGTTCACAGAGACAGCATAACATACAACAATTTTGTTTTCCTTGTGAAAGATATGAATACCGTCTTCGAATCGGACGGAATACTCAATGTTCAAAAAAGCATTCGTTATAACACGGACAAAAATCAGCAGTTTACGCTGTACAGAAACGGTCTTGCCGTAGCGGGAAACTCAAGTATATATTTGTTCAATTCTTCGGGCAAGCAGACTCTCTCGGATCAGCTGCATTATACTTCTCCCCATTTTTCGGAGTCGGAAAAATATCTTTTGGTATATGATCTCGGCGGTAAAGGGTATTCGTTGTATAATTCTTTTGCAAAAATACATTCCGAAGAGCTTGATTACCCTATAAGCAAGGCGAAGATAAGTGATACGGGATTATACGCCATAGTGTCGGGCGATCGCGAGTATACGTCTTCTGTACTTATTTATGATAAAAATTTTAATTGCATTGAAAAGCACCGTAAAAATGAATTCATTACAGATGTATCGATCAATGATGCGGGAGATAAGCTTCTTGTTGTATCTGCCGAGACAGAAAACGGTGAATATTATACGCGAATATCGGTAAGCGAGATAGGGAAAGGTACAGAAGTGTTCAGTACTAAGATGACCGGTCTTTTTCCGATGCTTGCCGGTTACAATGAGGATGGTGGATTTTTTGTTATTTGCGACAGGGCTATCCTTGTATTTGACAAGGATAACAACGAGATAAAAAGGTATGATCCGGCTTCATCAGTTCTTTCGCGTGCGGATATCGGTCAAAGGAGTATTGCGTTGCTGCTTTCCAAAAACGCCGCTGAAAAAGAAAATGACCTTATTGTGTTTGACACTGACGGAGAAATGATATATAATGAACAGGTAACAGGAAAAATAAACAAAGTTGCGACATATGGAGAATATGTCTATCTGCTCTTTGATACCCGAATAATGAAGATATCGCCGAAGAATAAGGATATTTCTGTTACGTCTGTTGTTGCGGGAGCAAAGAATATGATCGTGGTAAACAGCGCGACGGTTCTTCTTAATTATGCAAGCTATACTCAGTATATTGAATTAAATTAATATATTTATGAGGTAAAATATGAGTTTTTTATTGGATGTTATTATTATTGCTATAATTGTCTTTACTGTCTACAGGGGCGTCTCACGCGGGTTTGTAAAGTCTGCAATGAAGCTTTTATCCTTTGTTATCGCTTCGCTTGTGGCGTATTACTTCAACGGCACTCTTGCCAACATATACAATGAGAAGTTCTTTTCCGGGATGTTTGTTGAAAAAGCGTCTGATGTTATAACCTCGGTTATTCAAAAGACCGGAGAAAAATTTGATATTAAGACACTGTTTGCCGATATGCCCGAAGCCTTTACCGATCTTTTGGATCGATTCGGAGTAAGCGCGGGTGAGCTTGAGCTGTCTTTCGGGGGTTCCGATATGGTAAGTTCGGAGACGATTACAAATATGGCTGAAAGGATAGCCGAGCCTATAGCAAGATCGCTTTCCACTGCGCTTGCATTTGCAACTATCTTTATAGGTGCACTTATTGTTTTGGCTGTTGTGACCTGGATATTGGATCTTATTTTCAAGCTTCCTGTTCTTAAAACGGCTAATAAGTTACTTGGATTTTTGTTCGGCGCACTGTGCGCGCTGCTTTATGCATATCTTTTCAGCGAGCTCGCTGTTGTTGTTGTGAACGCCGGAATTGCAATGAAGCCTGAACTATTTAACGAAAACATAGTTAATAATTCGATTTTATTGAAGTTCTTTTCGGAAATATCGATATTCAGTGCTTTGTAAATCTCTTTTTTTGGAAGTGAAAATATGAAACTCAAATATATTCCCAATATACTATCTGTAATACGTATAATTCTTGTTTTTGTTTTTGTCGGATTGTTTTTTTGCGACTATCCCGAAAATACAGTCTGGGCGCTCTTTGTATTCATACTTGCGGGAGCTACCGACGTAGTCGACGGTTTCCTTGCAAGACGTTTTAAATGGATAACAAACATCGGTAAAGTGCTAGATCCGCTTGCGGATAAGCTTATGCAGTGTACTGTTCTCATATGCCTTTCAATAAAAGCGCTCATCCCTTTGTGGCTTGCTGCCTTTTACATACTGAAAGAGCTTTTAATGGGACTCGGCGGACTCTTTGTCTTCAAACGCAAGGATGTTATCGTTGTAAGTAACAAGTACGGTAAAGCGGCGGTATGCGTATTTTATGCGGCGGTCTTCTCTATAATATTTTTCCGTGACAAATTAGAGTCAATGCCCATTCTTATAGACGTTATCAGTATAGTGACACTCGCAACGGCGATACTTGCGATAAGTATGTATTACGTTGAATATGTCAAAAACAGCAAAAAGAGATAAAATTTGAAAGGATCCCTGATTTAGAAAATGGTAATGTGTTCAAGATGCCACAAAAGGATGGCAATTGTATTTTTTACTCGCATTGAAAACGGTGAAAAGAAGAGCGACGGTGTATGCTTACAGTGTGCCAAGGAACTCGGAATGCCTGTTGATAATATGCTTGACGGGGTACTCGAAAGTATGGGGATACCCAAGGACGAGCTTGAGAATATGGAAAATGAACTCGTAAATATGGTAGGCGAGATGCAGGACGGCGCTCTTGTTCCCGAGGGTGAAGAGGGCAGTGACGGCAGAGCCCCTGCGATAGATTTCGCCAAACTGTTGAAGGACAGCGGCTTTATGAATGCCAATAATCAATCATTTGATAATAAGCAGAAAAAAGAAAAAAGCAAGGAAGAAAAAGAACCTAAGCGAAAATTCCTCGATACCTACGCGACAAATCTGACAGCAAAAGCGGCGGCAGGAAAGCTTGACCGAATAATCGGACGTGAGCGCGAGCTTGAGAGAGTTATTCAGATCCTTTGCCGCCGTCAAAAAAACAATCCTTGTCTTATAGGCGAGCCGGGTGTCGGCAAGACTGCAATCGCCGAAGCCTTGGCACAACGTATTTCCGAAAACAAAGTGCCGTTTAAGCTTAAGGATCACGAGGTGTATTTGCTTGATCTTACAGCCCTTGTTGCCGGAACGCAGTTCCGTGGACAGTTTGAGTCGAGAATACTCGGTCTTTTGAAGGAAGTAAAAGAAGCAGGAAATATTATTCTTGTAATAGACGAGGTTCATAACATTGTCGGCGTCGGAGATGCCGAGGGAAGTATGAATGCGGCAAATATTCTCAAGCCTGCACTCTCACGCGGAGAGGTACAGGTGATCGGTGCCACAACACTTAACGAGTACCGTAAGCACATTGAAAAGGATACCGCACTTGAACGCAGATTCCAGCCCGTTATGGTTAACGAGCCTTCTGTTGAGGACAGCGTCGAGATGCTCAAGGGGATAAAGCGCTATTATGAGGAGTATCACAACGTTAAGATCAGTGACGACATACTCCGCCGTGCCGTTATACTCTCCGAGAGGTATATAACCGACAGATATCTTCCGGATAAAGCAATTGATCTGATTGATGAAGCGGCATCTCACGTTTCGCTTTCCTCTTCGGCTATGAACGAAAGTCTTGAGATCCGAAAGCAGTTGCTTGCTCTTAAGGGAGACCGAGAGACTTGTGAGGCTATTGAGCCTGCGGACGATAAGCAGGCGGAGGAAAAATATAAAAGGCTTGCCAATATCAAGGTCGAGGAGCTGAAATACAGCGACAGACTTCACCAGCTTGAGCCTGCTTGTGAGCGCCTTGCTCTTACGAGCGAGGATCTTGCAAATGTTATCGAGATATGGACGGGTATCTCTGCTACCGGCATCAATGAAAACGAATTTGTAAAGATAGATAAGCTTGAAGAGCGTATAAAGACTCATATAATCGGACAGGATGAAGCGGTTTCTGCTGTTGCACGTGCTATCAAAAGAAACCGTGCGGGCATATCTTACAAGCGTAAACCCGTATCCTTTATATTCGCAGGTCCTACGGGTGTCGGTAAGACAGAACTTGTAAAAAGACTTGCAGCCGATCTGTTTGATTCGCCCGAAACTCTCATAAGACTTGATATGTCCGAGTTTATGGAGAAGCACTCGGTATCGAGAATAATCGGTGCCCCTCCCGGATACGTTGGTTACGATGAGGCTGGACAGCTTACCGAAAAGATCAGACGCAAGCCCTACTCGATCGTTCTTTTCGATGAGATCGAAAAGGCTCACCCGGATGTTATGAACATCCTTTTGCAGATACTCGATGACGGAAGGATCACAGACGCGCACGGAAAACAGGTGAATTTTGAAAACACTGTCATAATAATGACAACCAATGCGGGCTCTGATAACTCAAATGCAATGGTCGGATTTTCCACCGATGCAAAGGAGATAGAGAACGAAAAGACGCACAAAGCGCTCTCTGCTTTCCTGCGTCCCGAATTTATCAACCGTGTAGACGAGATCATAACCTTCAGATCGCTTGATATTAACGATTTTGAGAAGATCGCGGTTACGATGCTTGATGAACTTGTGAGCGTCCTCAAAGATAAGGGTATTGCATTCTCGTATACTCCCGCAGCCGTGAAGCACATTGCCGAAAAATCGTTCTCTTCGAAATACGGTGCGCGTAATATGCGTCGCTTCATTCAGGTTCACGTTGAGGATGAGCTTGCCCGTGAGATAATATCTCACTACAATGACAGGATAACTGTTGCTTCTCTCGATGCAAACGACACCTCGCTTACATTAAACTGCTTATAAACGGTGGATTATATATGACTGCTAAATGGAGCACAAAAAGCGTTGAGCAAATAGAAAATATGTTGAAAACAAATGCCGCCTGCGGACTTTCCCGTAAGGCGGCACGCGTGCGTCTGAAGAAGGGCGGAGAAAATCTTCTTTATTCTACAGAATCCTCTTCTGTAAAAACGTATATTACGCACCTGCTTGGCGATCTTACATCCTATCTTCTTATTATATCTGCAGTGATTGCAGCAGTGTTTGATTACACGAAACTCGCGGCAGTGATCTTTATAACATGGGGAGTAAATGTTTTTCTTGCTCTTTTTACTTATATAAAAGCAGAAAGAACGTTTGAAAACGCGAGCTTTTGTTCTATGCCTAAATCAAGAGTTATCCGCGAAGGTAAGGTTTATATGGACGATATCAGAAACATCGTGCGCGGAGATATTCTTCTTTTGCGTGCAGGGGATATCGCACCGTGTGATGTGCGTTTGATAAACTCCGATTCTCTTGTTGTACTCGAATATTCTGAAGATAAAAAGCAAAAAATACGCAAAAAAAATGCGGATGCCCGTATATATGACGAGGATTGTACCCCCGAGCAAGAGCTTAATATGGTATTTGCAGGGGCTGTGATCGCCTCCGGTGAGGCTCGCGCTGTAGCTGTTGATGTCGGTGAAGATACATATACTTTTGAGCTTATAGGCGAGCTCTCGCTTGCGCCTTCTCAAAAACTGCCTGTTTTTGAAAGACTTGGCAAATACTGCACTTTCTGGAGCATATTGATGCTAACTCTCGTTCTTCCGATCTCTGTTATTGGTATGAAGAGCGGACTTTTTGAGTCGTTTATGCTCGGACTTGCTCTTGCCTCATCAACGATGAGTGAGATGCTGGTCGCTATCGGACGCATAATCGTCGCTTGCTCGGTTATGAATGCGGCACTGATAGGAGACAAAAACAAAAATAATGCAATAATAAAAAATATTTCAAAGATCGAAAAGATGCCTGCTGTTGACACGTTGCTTATTCTTGACGATAGCGTCTTTACTGTTGGAGAAACGGTAGTCGATTCTGCTTTTGCAGAAAATGAAAAGCGCCTGTTTTCCACTGCTATGATAGCCTCGGGCATCGGGTTCCCGGATACGGATATCTCTACGGGTGTACACCTGCAGAATCGGGATAACATCGCTCTCTCGGAATATGCATCAAAGCAGGGAATAACTGCCGATGAAATATCAAAGTCGTTTATATCGTGCGGGTTTGTGGCACGATCTGAATATAATTTCGACACAGCACTTGTCAAAGACGACAACGGATTTACGGCATACCTCAAAGGCGATGCGTCAAATATGCTTTCCCGCTGCTCGAGCTTTGAGAAAAACGGTGAAGATTATTCTATGACAAGCGAGATCTATGCTCGGGCATCCTCTTTTATAAATGAAGCGCAAAAGAATCGGTGCAGACCTTATATCGTTGCAAAAAAGAAGAGCCCGTACAATAATCTTTCGCGTATATCGTCAGTGCAGAACGATCTCACTTTAATCGGTGTTATCTCATTTTGCGATCCGATATTCGAGGGATCGGAGCAGACTCTTGTTTCTCTTCGTGAAAGCGGAGTTGACGTGGTGTTTGCATCAAGCACCGACAACAGTGCATTCAAGACTTTGCTGTCTAAGGAAGGCATTTTTAAAAGCGTTTATTACACAGACGATGTTGGGAAAAAGAGAAGAATATTTTCCGATCTCAAGGATAGCGGCAAGACTGTGGCTGTTATAGGTTCAAGGATATCCGATCTTGGAATCATCAAGGATTCAGATGTATCTTTCACCTGCAATCCCGCACAGTTCTCGCGCAGGTCAAGGGAGACGACGCTTGATGTCGTGCCTGCCGAAAAAGAATACGGAACACAGGCTGCCAAGAAAGAGGCGGATGTTATTGTTAAACGCGCGACAACAAAAAATTACGGAATCTCTTCGGTTTTATGTGCACTTGAGTATTCTAAGACAGTATACAGAAATGTAGAGAATATGCTGGGGTATTTATTGTGTGTTCTTTTTGCAAGGATGTTTGCGGTGATTTTGTCGGTGCTCTTGGGACTTCCGCTCGTTTCCGCCTCACAGATACTGTTCCTTGGACTTATAGTGGACTTTTTTGCAGTGCTCATATTTGCGTTTGAAAAAACTGACACGAAACAAAAAAATAAGTTCTCATCTTCGGTACTCGACAGAGTGTTTAAAAAGAACTTGTTTTGGATATTTCTCGGCGGCGGTTTGTCAGCGATAACGGCTGTTTTGCCTTATGTATTAAAGCTCATCGGATTCGATGTTTCTTATGCGGATATAAGCGCTTTTTCCTTCATATCTCTTGTGCTTTCGCATATTACGGTTTTGTTAGAAGCTGCAGAACGAGAGAGCCTGTTTAAAGCTAAGCCAAAATTGAACGTGATTAAACTTATATCCGTTTCGTTAATTGTATTGCTGTTGATGTTATTTATTGCGTTTTCGGGTTTTGGCATCTACTTGGATGTTTGTCCCGGCTCATACAAAACGCTTTGGTTTTCGCTTGTACCGCCCGTGCTTGTTTTGGTGATTTGTGAAGTCAGAAAGCTTTTGGTATCTAAAAAAGGATTGTGATATACTAAAATATGTTTCGCATATACTGACTGTATAAGACAAAAATATGCGGAGGATATTTTATGGGAATGTGCTGTACTGCCGATCTGCGTGACAAGGAAGTTATAAATATCTGCGACGGAAAAAGACTCGGTTACGCTATTGATGTTGAGTTTGATCTGTGCGAAGGCAGAATCTGTGCACTGATCGTTCCGGGAGAGTGCAATATGCTCGGTTTTGGCCGTGGGGATGACATTGTAATCCCTTGGGATAAGATCGAACGGATCGGAGAGGATACGATACTTGTAAGAGTTTCCGAACTCATTTTTCGTGACGGATGTTGCCCCGATGAGCGAAAAAAGAAAAAAAGAGGATTGTTTTCATAAGATAAATTGTAAACATTTTGTGAACGGGAAAATATATACTTGTAAAAATTATCCTTATATGCTATAATAACTACAATTGCGCGCAAAGTGTTGCGATGCAATAAATAAAACACACATAGCGGTGTATAACGCAGTCGGTGTTGCGGCACAGCCGCGATTACGGCGTAACAGAATCGCTATGGTGGAATAACCGAAGGAGGACATTAAAATGTCTGTTATTTCTATTAAGCAATTGCTTGAAG
>CAYZHW010000043.1:0-10848 GCA_964478105.1 uncultured Lachnospiraceae bacterium
CTTGATGTGTGCGGGCACTCCTATCTGGTGGATTATTTTTGTGACCTGTGTTTCGATATCGGGAATACCGACACCGTGCGATGACGGCTTTTTGGAATTTCTCCCCGAGACTATTGCGGAAATATGATCGCACACGCTTGCGCAATCAAATGGCTTCAAGAGGCAAAGTTCTGCGCCGGCATTGGTCGCTTCAATGAAAATGTTTTGATTTGATACCATAGATACTACAATAAAAGAGGGCGCGATGTCGGGTGCAAAGTCGATGCTCTTGCAGCTTTTGAGGACGCCTATGCCGTCGAGCTTTGATAGCCATATGTCGACAAGCGCTACATCGGGGTGGTGGCGTTTTATTGATGTAAGGGCTTCCTCGCCGTTCGAGGCTTCTTCGATATAGCGGTATCCCGCGCGTACAAGAGCGTCCTTGAGTGCTTGTCTTTGTGCCGAACTTTCATCTGCGATAAGTATTTTTGTGTTGTTCTCCATTTTTATATCTCCGTTCTTTTTGAATTGTAATTACAATACAATAATACCATATATTTCCAAATTTATCAAGCGATTTCCAGTAAAAATAGTGTACAAAAATGCAGATCGATAATTGTAAAAAATTACCAATCTGCACTAAAAATCGAATATAATGTTGGGAAAGGATAGTTAATGAGAACAGGGATGCTCAAAGAAGTTGGTCAGGTCCATCTCATATTTTTCGTTCGCGTTCTTCTTAAAGCCGATGGCGATCACCAACCGCTCGTCCTCTTTAGAGTTGATATCGCCACAGAAAAAGGCATTGTGAACACCGCAAAGGTCGATAAAATTGAGCGCCGCACGTCCCATAATGAAAAGGGTCTCGAAATCATATTTTCCTTCGACACAGCGGATATCGCGGAGGACACCGCCGCCCTTGGTCACTTTGAACTGGCAAGCGCCGACAAATTCATCGTCGATGTACGCGCCGTATGCAAGACAATCGGGGTCATATACTATCGAGCAGAGCTTGCAATATTTTTCCTGCTCGTCTTTTGACTGTATCGGGGTAACTCTTATCATTTTATTTCTTACCTGCCTTTTTTGCTTTGGGATCCTTTAGGTAATCCACTTCATCTTTGTTTAAGTATCTCCATTTTCCCGTGGCGAGGTCTCCGAGCTCAAGCTCACCGACCGCGACACGTTTTAGTCTGAGCACCTCAAGACCTACCGCTTCGCACATTTTTCGTATCTGGCGGTTGCGGCCCTCATAGAGCTCCATTTCGATGATCGAGCTTGTTTGGCTCGTGTATACTATCTCGCATCTGACGGGCAGGATCTTATATCCGTCGATCTCATTTACCTGTTCAAGCTCCTTCAGCTTGTCTTTTTTTATCTCACCGCCGACACGCACCTGATAGTATTTAGGTATCTCATGGCGGGGGTGAGTAAGCATATTTGCAAGCTCTCCGTCATCGGTGAAAAGCAGCAGTCCTTCCGAATTGTAATCGAGTCTGCCTATGGGGTATATGCGTGAACCGACATCCGAGACGAGCTCGGAAACGCACTTGCGTCCCTTTTCGTCCGAGAGAGTAGTCACAAATCCGCGCGGCTTGTTGAGCATAACGTATTTGTAATTCGTACCTCTGCGGGGCTTTATGACCTTTCCTTTGTATTCTACGCGGTCGGTAAAAGGGGTTATCTTCTGTCCTATCACAGCGACTTCGCCGTTGACCTTTACATTGCCTGCAGCGATCTCTTCTTCTGCCGCGCGCCGCGACATTACACCGCAGTCGGTGAAATATTTTTGAAGTCTTATCTTTTCCAAGGTGTATCCTTTCGTCTTAGCCGAAAAATGAGAAGAGACCTTTTTTGTATGATACCTTTGGTACATCAAATGCGGCGACGAGTTCACATTCCGCGACCTTTTTTTCATCGCAGAAAAAGATCACTCTGCCAAGCACGTCTCCTTTTTTTATTTCGGCGAAGTAGAAGCGGTCAAGCTCTACTTTTTTTGTTATGGTGTTTTTATTATCCTTATTTATATATACGTATACGGGATCTGTGTTTGTGCATTTGATAAAAGAGACAGTTCCGCTTACCATCGGTGAAATGTATGACAGCTCGCCCGTATCCGCGAGGGTCAGTTTTTCATAAGTATCAAATGCATGATCGAGCAGCGCTTTGTGGTCGTTCCAATCATCGGGTGCAGAGAGTGTGACCGCGACGTATGCAGCGCCGTCGCGCTCTGCCGCTGAGACAAGGCACCGCCCGCTCTTTTTTGTGAATCCCGTTTTGACGCCTATCGCGCCGTCATAGATGCGGAGCATCTTGTTGTGATTCACAAGAAGCCGCGACGCGCCGCCCTCTGTCATAGGGGCGCTTATTTTGTAAGTCGAAACTATTTCACGGAATTTTTCGTTTTTTAGTGCGTGTGAAGCGATGAGCGCCAAGTCATACGCACTTGTGTAGTGGGATTCGTCATAAAGCCCGTGGGGGTTTGTAAAGTGCGTGTCAGAGAGACCGAGCTCTGCCGCTTTCTCGTTCATCATCTCTGCAAAGGCTTCGATGCTGCCTGCAACATATATGGCGATCGCCGCTGCGGCATCATTTGCACTCTCAAGCATAAGCGCGTAGAGAAGGGTCTCGAGTTTTATCTTCTCCCCTGCGAACAGGTTTATGGAAGAGCCCTCTATTCCCGCCGCAAGGGGGGATACAGTGACTGTTTCGCTAAGCTCTGCGCATTCAAGTGCGACAAGCGCGGTCATTATTTTCGTCGTGCTTGCCATCGGAAGCCTTGTGCGCGAGTTCTTTTCAAAAAGCACTTCGCCTGTATCGGCACAAATAAGCACAGCGCTCTTTGCCGATAGGCTCACGGCGCTTACGTGCGGGATGGCGAACGGAGACGATAAGATGATAGCCAGCGCAAGAACAGCGCTTATAACTTTTCTTTTTATTGACATATGCAACACTCCAAAATAAAACTATATTAATCTATATTTCGGAGCGTTAAATTTTAGTACAGGCTTATTTTGCAGCGTCGGTCTCTGTTGCAGTAGCCTTTTCTGCAACAGTCTCTTCCTTTGCCTCTTCTTTCTTCTTTGAGAATACCGCTTTGAACTTTTCTACGATCTCGGGAGAACGCTCGATGAAGGAGCTGATCTGATCGATAGTATCGTTTTGCGAGGGCTTGGATACATTAAGAAGCTCTACCGCGCCTGTGGGCGAGATGACGAGGAATCCCACGGGGGAGACGGTCACGCCTGTGCCGTTGCCTCCGCCGAAATTCTTATTGCTCTTCTCGGCAGTTGCTTTGCCGGAGTAGTCAAGACCGCCGGAAGCAAAGCCGACCGCGATCTTGGATATCGGAATTACGGTCGTACCGTTCGGTGTATTTATGGGTGTGCCGATAACCGTGTTGGCGTCTACCATAGAGCGTACGTTTTCAAGCGAAGTCTGGATGATGTCGTTGAGTTTATTCTCGTTCATATTTATCTTCCTTTCTTGGAATTATATATTCAATTTTGATCTTACGAATGCAAATGCGGTGCGAAACAGGATGTCAAGTGCCTGGCCTACTGTCAGCGAAAATGCGATGTGTATATCTGCGACAAGCTTTTCCGCTGTGAAGTCGGGGGCGACCGATATCTCGGCGTTGCGGCCTTTTTTCAGATTTGTAAATCTGTCGAGCAGCTCTACGATGTAAGCAACGCCCTGACAGAGGTATCCGTATAGCAGTGCGGTCTTTGCCGCGTCCTCGGAGGCGACTGTTATGTTAAGCCTGGCAAGGTCTATTCGCAGATGCCCGAAAAAGCGTTTCAAAAAAACTGCTAAGAGAAGCTTTATCATACGAATGGTGTCGAGTATGGGAGGCTTTTCCTTTTTCTTTTCGGGATGATTTTTCTCCTCTGCTTTTTCTTCGTCTCTTTTTGCTTTCTTTGCGAGTTTTTTCTGCTCTTTCTCTTCTTCTTTTTTCTGTCGCTTCAATAGCTTCTTCTTGGTATAATCGGATGGCTTTATCTTTTTTTCTTTTTTCGGAACGAGCTTTATCTTTACGAACAGCACCTTGATGTAAAGAACGAGCTCATCGGTGTATTTTATGACTATCTTTATTCTTAACAAAAGGAGCGCGGTTATAACAAGGGCTATGATCAGTATGGTCACAAGTGCTGTCATATGCTCTCCTTTCGCTTTGTTATGCTAAAATTATTATTCCGCGGTCTCTTCCGCTTCCGGTGCCGCTTCTGCTTTTGCGGTCTCTTCTGTTTCTTCTTTCTCGGCTTGCGCTTCCGGGGACAGGGGGAGGTTTTCCACCTCGGGAAGCTCAGAGAGCGAAGAGAGTCCGAAGCAACGAAGGAATGTGTCTGTTGTGGCATACAGTCTCGGTCTTCCGGGGGCATCAAGCACACCGCACGCTTCGATAAGCTCTTTTTCAAGAAGCGAGTTTACTGCATAAGAACTGTCAACGCCGCGCACCGTGTCTATAAAGGAGCGTGTTACGGGCTGGTTATATGCTACGACGGAGAGTACCTCAAGCGAAGATGCCGAAAGATTACCGCCGCGGCGGATGCCGAGCGCCTCTCTTATGTAGGGGGCAAATTCCTCGCGTGTACATATCTGACACTCTTTGTCAAAGCAGAGCATCATAATGCCGCGGTTGTTTTCGGGAGAATTGTATCTGTCGGAAAACTCTTGTATAACGAGCTTCATATCGCGCTCGCTAAGTCCCATCACTTCGCCGAGTTTTGCATAGCTCATAGGATGCCCTGCGGCGAAAAGTATCGCCTCGGCTGTTTTTTCTATCTGAGAGACATTTAGCTCTATGTTTTCGTTGTTGTCCATAACAATGTCCTTTCTTTAAGAAGGCAATGCTTCGAGATCAAGCTCGAGCTTTTCATCTTCTTTTTCGGGGTTGATAGAGAACATAACGTTCTCGTCTACATTACCGTTTTCATCTCCGTCAACGATAAGGATCTGACGCATCTTTACAAGCTCAAGTACCGCGATAAATATGGCGATAAGCTCGGAGCGTGATTCGGCTTCGGTTATGAGATTGGAGAGTGACGCCTTCTTTTTGTCTTTGAGCTTTTTGAGTACACCCGTTATCTTGACCTCTACCGAAACGACTGGTTTCTTTATCATAGGCGAGAAGTGCGTCTTCTCGGCTGTGTCGAGCATCTTGTTGAAAAGAAGTATCTTTTTGAGCGCCTTTTCAAGAAGCTCCTTGTCGTGATCGGCAACGAATTTGCGGTCGACCGATATCTCGTCGGTGTCCTTTATCATTCTGCCCGAATAAAAAGCATAGAGCGGTGCGAGCTTTTCCGCCGCTGCTTTTGCTCTCTGATATTGAAGTAGTGCTTCGGCAAGCGTTGCTCGCGGGTCTTCTACGGCTTCTTCGGGACGTGGTAAGAGCATCTTGCTCTTGATAAGCATAAGTTCGCTTGCCATTATGATAAATTCCGAGGCAAGCTCAAGGTCCATCTTCTGCGCCGCGTCGAGATATTCCATATACTGATCGCATATAAGCGAGATAGGGATATCCGAAATGTCGACCTTGTTCTTGGCTATGAGCGAGAGCAACAGATCGAGCGGTCCCTCAAACTGTTCTAATTTGTAGTTTAAATTTTCCATAAGTTGTCCTTACTTAAAAATTCAGAATATCGGGATGAGGTTTACGATGAAGTTCATTCCGTTAAAGACAAGTGACGAGAGCATACTCAAAGGTTCGGAGAGCACGCCGAGCCACAGGAGCGCGAATATTATAAGTGTTATATAGCGTTCATACTTCATTACTCCGAAATACCACTTGGGCGGAAGAACGATATATAGGATTCTCGAACCGTCGAGCGGCGGTACGGGAATGAGGTTGAAAAGTGCGAGATTTATGTTCAGATATGCGAACAAAAGGAAAAATTCAAGAGTAACGTTTGCTATCATCAGTGTGCGCTCTGTGGAAAATTCCATATTGGCGAGTATGAGATATGCAACATTAAACAGTATAACGCCCAAAAATGCGAGCAACAGATTCGATACAGGTCCTGCCAACGCAGAGAGCGCCATATCCCGTCTCGGCTTTTTGAAGTTTCTTGCGTTTATCGGAACAGGCTTTGCCCATCCGAAACGGAAGAAGAGCATACATAAAAAACCGATAAGATCAAAATGCTTTAAGGGGTTGAGTGTAATGCGCCCGAAATTCCTTGCGGTCGGATCCCCGAGCTTGTGGGCCGCCCAGGCGTGCGCCATTTCGTGTACGGGGAGCGAAATAAGTATTATCGGCAGTATCAGAAGAAACTGCATAAACGATTCCATAGAAAAATTAAAGATCGATGGCATTGCATATTCTCCGGTTCTTTAGATTTTTGCGTGTTTTAAGATCTCACTCCAAAGTTCGTTTTTTCCCTCTTTTGAAAGAGAGGAGAAGGGAATTACTGTCGTGCCTTCGGCTACATCGGGATCGTTTTCTATCTCCTCAAGTATGGCACGGCGGTCGGTCTTGTTGAGCTTGTCTATTTTTGTCACCGCAATGATATAGGGAAATCCGGCGTCGTTCATATACTGAAGCATCATTCTGTCATCGGCGGTGATGCCGGCTCTTGAATCGATGAGCTGAACTACGGCGCGAAGAAGGCCTATGTTTTTGTTGTCGGTGAAATATCCGTCGGTAAGGGATGACCATTTGGCCTTGTCGGCGGCCGCACGTTTAGCGTATCCGTAACCGGGAAGGTCGACAAGAAAAAGCTTTTTGTCGATATCGTAAAAGTTTACCGTGATGGTCTTGCCGGGCGCCGAGCTTACGCGTGCAAGCGATTTGCGTCCGAGAAGTGTGTTTACAAGTGAGCTTTTTCCGACGTTGGATCTACCCGAGAGGGCTATCTGCGGTATTGCGTCGGCGGGAAACTGCTTTGAGAGCCCTGCACTGATGCGCAGGTTGGTGTTTTGTAGATTAATTGCCATTTTTACCTCAATTGATACGTACACTGCCCGCGACGGAAAAATCTTTTGCGGGGATCGTAAACGTTTTTTCTTTTTCGGGTACGACTTCTTTTACTTCAAACCTGGGTAAAAGCGCCGCGCCAAGCACGTCGCTTGCTTTTTTACAGGGGATAAATGTGAGATTTTCACGTGCTGCCGAGTCGATATCCTCGAGATCCTTCATATTTGATTCGGGAATGAGCACACGCTTTACGCCTGCCGAGTATGCCGCCATAGTCTTTTCCTTGAGACCGCCGATGGCAAGCACGTTACCGCGAAGGGTTATCTCGCCTGTCATCGCAATGTCGCGGTATATCGGTCTGCCCGTGAGCGCGCTTGTTAGTGAAGTGAGTATTGACACGCCCGCGCTCGGTCCGTCCTTGGGAACGGCACCCTCGGGTACGTGAATATGTATATCCTTGGTCTTGTAGAAATCGGGATCGACGCCGAGCTCGTCTGCGACGGAGCGGATATAGCTGATCGCCGCCCTTGCGGATTCCTTCATAACGTCACCGAGCGAGCCTGTCAGCTCGATCTTACCCGTTCCGGGAAGGACTGCGGTCTCGATCTTGAGAAGGTCGCCGCCGACTTTTGTGTATGCAAGTCCGTTAACGACTCCGATCTCGTCCTCGTCTGCGATCTTATCGGGGAGGATCTTTCGTCCGCCGAGATACTTTTTGATGTCTGTACTCTTTATATTTACCTTCTTTTTGCCTTCCTCTATGATCTCCTTTGCGGCTTTTCTGCAGAGCTCTGCGATCAGACGCTCAAGGTTACGTACGCCGGCTTCGCGTGTGTAGAAATCTATGAGCTCAACGAGCGCATCTTCGGAGAACGTGAGCATCCTGCCGTTCATACCGTGGCGCTTTCTTTGCTTCGGTATAAGGTGATTTTTTGCTATCTGTATCTTTTCTGTACGGGTATAGGTCTTGAGTTCGATTATCTCCATACGGTCGATAAGCGGGCGCGGTACCGTCTCAAGTGTATTTGCTGTGGCGATAAATAGGCAGTCCGAGAGATCTATCGGGAATTCCACAAAATGGTCGCGGAAGCTCTTGTTCTGCTCAGAGTCGAGCACCTCAAGCAGTGCCGACGACGGGTCGCCGTGCGAGTCGCGAGTGAGCTTATCGATCTCGTCAAGGAGTATGAGCGGGTTTTTGACCTTTGCCTGTGAGAGCGCGGAGACAATTCTGCCGGGCATAGCGCCGACGTATGTTTTTCTGTGGCCGCGTATGTCCGCTTCGTCGCGAACACCGCCGAGCGACACGCGTACATATTTGCGGCCGAGCGCGCGTGCGATCGATGCCGCAATAGATGTCTTACCGACACCGGGAGGGCCGACAAGGCATATGATCTGATTGCCGAGCTCGGGAGAGAGCTGTTTTACGGCAAGGAATTCGAGTATTCTTTCCTTGATCTTTTCCATTCCGTCGTGATCTGCATCAAGTATCTTTTTTGCGGATGCAATATCAAGTCTGTCTTTGGTGGACTTGGAGATAGGTATATCAAGGCATATGTCGAGATAATTGTGGAGAATCGAGTATTCCGCCGAGCCGTAGGGCGTTTTTGCGAGTCGGTCATTTTCCTTGAGGAGCTTTTCTTCGATCTCGGCGGGGAAGTGTGCTTCCGTTATTCTGTCGTAGTATTCGTCATACTCGGCGGCAGAGCCGTCACCGAGCTCATTCTGTATTACCTTTATCTGTTCGCGCAGATAGTAATCGCGTTGGTGGGCGTCGAGCTGCGCACGCACCTTCTTGTTTATATCCATCTCGCAGTCGAGCAGCTTTGCTTCGCTCTCGAGTATGACCGACAGAAGCTCAAGGCGTGTGAGAGGCTCAAAGCATTCGAGTATCTGTTGCTTGTCTTCAAATCTTACGAGCACGTTGGATGCGATGAAATCCGCGAGCATACCGGGGTTTTTGAGCGATTTTGCGGCAAGAACTATCTCGCTTGAGACTGCAGGCAGGAACTTCGTCACGTGCTCGAGCGATTTTATTGCTTCGCGCATAAGCGCCTCGGTCTTGATGTTGGATGTATCGGCAAGCTGTATAGTCTTGCACATTATGTCGGCGACAAGGTGCTTCCCTACACGGTGGTATTCGATGACACCCGCGCGCGAGAGACCTTCTGCTATTATGCGCATATGCCCCTCGGGGGTCTTGAGCGACTGTTTTATTCTCGCAACCGTTCCGGTGGTGAAAAGTCCTTTTTCGTCAACGTCTTTATCGGACAGATCTTTTTGTGCAACGATGAAAATATGAGAACCGAGCTCGTTTGCGGCGGTTACCGCCTCGACAGAACCCTCGTTTGCAACTTCAAAATTAAATGTTATCGAAGGGAACGCCACTATTCCGCGAAGGGGCAGAACGGGAAGCGTGATCCTTTCGGCTTTTTCTATATAACCTAGCATCTTAGATCCTTTCGTATGTGAGATGTGCGTAAAATATGTACTATTTTTATATTATAACATATATAATCGAAAATTTCCATAGATAAATGTTAAAAAAATCAAAACAAAAACGAAAAGCACGTCACAGGTCGTATACGAGGTGATATCATAAGCTTGATATTCCGTAAACAACACGGTGCCGTGCTCTATTGTGAAATTTTTCGGCACAATCTGCCAATTTAAATTTCACTCCTACATTATAGCGCCAAAAAGTGATTTTGTAAATATCCAATTTGAACGATTTTGGGCGATTTTTTTTGTCAAAAGAGCTATGAATGAGAAAAAAACGATATTAAAGTGGGGAAAATTATCAAAAATGACCAATTTTTCGGTTGAACGGCAGATCTTGAAATTTTTTAACGGAATAATTTGAAAAAAGTCTTGACAGACGACGGGGGATGTGATATACTACTTGGGTAAAAGAAGCAGAGTGTTCCGCTCTCACCCGAATGCAAGTGCGCATATCGCGGTCAATAAAGCCTTCGATGTGCTCGGAGTGTTTTTTTGGTGTGCGGAAGCTTTTGCTCTCCGCATTTTTTATTTTTACTTTTGGAGGTGCTTAACAATTAGCACAAAAGAACTGCAGATAAACGAAGAGATCAAGGTCAAGGAAGCAAGAATCGTCGGCGTTGACGGCGAACAGCTCGGCATTATGAAGTTTAATGATGCTCTCGAGGCTGCCTATGAAAAGGGACTCGATCTTGTACTGATCGCACCGCAGGCAACACCGCCTGTATGCCGCATTATGGACTACGGCAAATTCCGCTTTGAACGCGCGAAGAAGGAAAAGGAAGCTAAGAAGAAGCAACAGGTCATTGAAGTCAAGGAAGTACAGCTTTCCTGTCGTATCGATACGCACGACTTCAACACAAAAGTAAACCACGCTAAGAGATTCCTCTCCGACGGCAACAAGGTAAGAGTAATAGTCAAGTTCAGAGGACGCGAGATGAGCCATCTCGATCTCGGACGCGATATTCTTACAAAATTCGAAGAAGCTTGCGCAGAGATAGGAAATGCCGAAAAGAAGCCTATGCTTGAGGGAAGATTTATGTCGATGACACTCGCTCCCGTAAAGCAGAGTGCGGCAAAGAACTGAATCGCAGTGAACAAATAAGTGTATAAATTCGCACACGAATTTGTATATAGAACAAACAAAAACGAAAAGGAGTAAATACAATGGGAAAGATCAAGACACATAAAGCATCCGCTAAAAGATTTTCTGTAACAGGAAGCGGCAAGGTAAAGCACAACCACTCTCAGCACCGTCACAACCTCGGTCTTAAGACAGCAAAGCGCAAGAGAACTCTTCGCAAGGGCACATGCCTCAGCAAGTCTATGACTGCAAACATCAGAACACTTATCCAGAAGTAAGTTCAAAAGAAAATATAAGGTAATTTAGGAGGATATATAAAATGGCAAGAGTTAAGGGCGCTATGATGACGCGCAAGAGAAGAAATAAAATGCTT
>CAYZHW010000044.1:0-10751 GCA_964478105.1 uncultured Lachnospiraceae bacterium
GTCGTAGATGCCGATCTTTCCGTTGTGTTCGAGCAAGGTATAGCTTGCCGCATCCTTTTCCTCAGCCGAAAGGGGAGCGGATGTATCGACATTTTCTACAGTGGCGGCCTCGAGTTTTTCCACGACTCTGTTTTCAAGTTCTCTGAATTCTCGTTTTAACGAAAACGTAAACAGAAGTGCATAGACGCTTATACAGAACAGTACTGTTGCGATAATCACTATGAGGTTCCTTTTTGAAATATTGATGTTCATATCTTGATCCTTTTACAAAAATTTGTTTCCGAATTTATTGTTTCCAAAAATTCATAATATATTCAAAAAAAAGAGTTATACTATAATTACAGTTCTTTGTTTGAGAAGAGGTGCTGATATTAATGAGTAAAACAGCGGTAAAGGTCGCGAAAACGACGGGAAAGATTCTCTTGAAGATTTTTGCCTACACGCTCAATACTGTGCTGACGATACTTCTTATTTGTATCATTGCCGGTATCATTGCCGGAAGCGCATTTTTGTGGTACGTTAACAATTATATTGATACTGAGATAGACGAGGATCTCTTTGCTGCGGTCGAGAACGTTGACACGGTAACCAGGATATATTATACCGAATATACCGACAGAGACAACAGAGTTGGCTATGATGTTGAGCTTGTTGATCAACGAATATACGGAGATGCTCACAGCATCTATGTAAAGTATGCAGATATACCGCAAAACCTGGTCTCTGCGTTTGTCGCTATTGAGGACGAGCGTTTTTGGACTAACAAAGGCGTTGACTGGAAGAGAACCATAGCCGCCGTCGGTAACTTCTTTCTTCAATTTGACGACAATTTCGGCGGCTCATCCATCACTCAACAGCTTATAAAAAATGTAACCGGTGAGGATGACTACACGATACAGCGTAAAGTTCAGGAAATATTTTGGGCTTTGGACCTTGAAAAGAAGAAGAGCAAGCAAGAGATACTTGAATTGTATCTTAATGCGATCTATTTCTCACAAAACTGCTGGGGAGTTCAGGCTGCCGCATATACGTATTTTGGCAAGGATGTCGATGAGCTCACTCTTCTTGAGAGCGCTTGTCTTGCGGCAATTCCCAATTCACCTACGAAGTACGATCCTATAATAAACCCCGATAATAACAAGAAAAGACGAAATATAGTTCTTGATCTGATGAAAAAGAACAATATGATAACCGAAGAGGAGTACAACGAGAACTATGACAAGGACATAGAACTCAACATTCAGCGAACATCGGAGACTGCCAATATAAACAGCTGGTACACCGATATGGTTATTGATGATGTTATCAACGATCTTGTTGAAGAATACGGATATACACGTCCGTATGCAAGTAAGCTCATTTACTCGGGAGGACTTCAAATATTCACTGTAATGGATCCCGAGGTTCAGGATGTTCTTGAGGAAGTTTACGAAAGTGATGATGCGTTTCCCAAGACGACGAGCGGCGTGCCAGCACAGTCGTCAATGATAGTCATTCATCCCACGACAGGTGATATTCTCGGAGTTGTGGGGGCAAGAGGTGAAAAAACCGGAAACCGAATACAGAACTACGCGACACATACACTCCGTTCTCCCGGATCGTCTATAAAGCCGCTTTCGGTATATGCGCCTGCACTTGAAGCAGGAAAGATCACCTACGGAAGTATAATAGACGATTTTCCTGTGAAGGTTTTGAATGACGGCCCCTGGCCGTCCAACCTGCCTGTTGTGTATAACGGACTTACGACGGTAAACAGCGCAATCGAGCGTTCGGTCAACACGGTTGCTGTTCGCGTTCTCAACAGTATCACTCCTCTTGCATCGTTCAATTTCTGTAAAGAGACGCTTAAAATGGAGAGTCTTATCTCGCAAACCGAAACCGCCAGTGGTAAGACATATTCGGATATCGGTGAAGCATCGCTTGCTCTCGGTCAGCTCACATACGGACTTACCGTGCGCGAGATAACCGCGGCTTATTCGATATTTGTGAACGACGGAATTTATAATGATGTTCGTTCCTATACGAAGGTGCTCGATAACAGAGGCAAGGTGTTGCTTTCGCGCGAACTTCCTACGGGAACGATCGCAATAAGCGAAGAAAACGCTTACATTATGACAAAAATGCTCCAGAACGTCGTCAACAACGGTACAGGTAGATCTATAACTCTTCGTAATACTATTGATGTAGCAGGAAAAACCGGTACTGCAGGAAACGATTACGACAGATGGTTTATAGGTTTTACACCTTACTATATCGGCGGAGTCTGGTACGGATATGAATATAACAAGGCGATAAATGCGGCCGGTTACCCTGCAAATGATATATGGGATACTGTAATGACAAAGCTTCATCAAAAATATATAGATGAAGCGGCAGCGGGCGGAGAAGCGCTTAAAACATTTGAGCAGCCCGAAAATGTTGTAAAAGTGACTTACTGCAAGGATTCCGGTATGCTTATGGGAGATGCGTGCAGACTTGATCCCAGAGGAAGCAGGGCGGATGTCGGTTATTTTGCCAAAGGAACAGAGCCTACAGAGACCTGCACGACTCACGTTGTTGTAAATTATGACACATCTACAGGCGGGATCGCGCACGAGGGATGTCCTTCTCAGTATGTCAAACAGGTCGCACTTATAAGGGTCGAAAACCGAAGCTTCCCGTTCAGCGTTTATGTAACCGATGCACAGTATGTTTACAGAGATCTTCCCGAAGATGTTGAGCCGGGAAGTACCTGGAACGAACCGTTCTTTATAAATACCATTCCCGCAGGACAAAGTGTCGGTATGACCAATCTTTGGGGCGGAAGGCAGTATAACAGCTTCTGCTATGAACATTTTGATTTTGATGCTTTCAGAAAGTGGCTGGCAGGCGGAAATATAGACGATGACAGCAAAGAGGAAGATCCCGACATTGTCAACGATCCGGACGATCTTTTCTTCGAAGATTAATAAAAATAAGATCACCTCATATAATCGTATGAGGTGATTTTTATGTCTAAATGTAAAAAAAAGAAAAGAGGAAGAATTAAAGACTCGATTAACAGGATACGATATGAAATGCACTGCATAGATCTTAAGATGGCAGTAATATGCGGTATTTGCGTATTGATCGGCGGGATCGTAAGTTTTTGTATCGGCGGGAGTCCGACATATCTGCTTCGAATGTTAAAAATGCCTGCGGGACTTCCAACACGGTGGTTTTTTAAGGTGAGCTGGACTTTATTCTATTTTCTTCTCGGCGCGGCATTCGGAACCGTTCTGGTCTGCAAAGAACGTTGCAAACAGATACATAAATATCAAGGCAATATGTTTTTTGTCATAATGTGCGTGTTTAATTACATATGGTATCCGCTGTTTTTTGGCGCCGAGGCGGTTTTTTTGGCGCTTGTTGCTTGCGTTGCGATGGTAATACTCGATTATTTTGTTATGAGGAACTATTTTAAAGTAAACTTTTTGTGCGGCTGTATCGCTTTTTTGCATATGGTGTGGTTGGGATATATGCTGTGCCTTAATGCTATCATTCTTTTTATAAATTAATATTTTGTTTACGAAGATATACAAATAATAGCTTGACAAAATTTGGGTGAAAGAGTATAATCATATTAAAAGCAAAAACCAAAATAACGGAGGAACAAAAATGAAAAATATTCGCATTCTTTCTTTAATATTGGTTGCCGTCCTTATGCTTTCTGTATTTGCTGGATGCGGTGCCAAGATACCCGAAATAACAGTGACTGTAAAAGTCGTAGATGCTGACAAGGAAGTCATTGCAGAACGTGCGGTTATATTCTCTGATGAAAACCCCACAGCTATCTTGGCTCTTCAGTATCTCTGCGAGGCAGAAGAGCTCGATTGCGTTATCGATGATTCTGGTACCGAGGTGAAAAAGATCGGTAAGGTAGAGGCTCGTGTTGACGAAAAGAACAATCTTCGTTACTACTGGAGCAGCAAGCACAACGGTAAGGATGCAAGAGCTGCGTATACAGTAGTCGCAGATGGAGATACGGTAGAGTTCTTTATGGCTTCTATGGATAACACTCCCACCGAGATCAAGGACCCTGATGCACAGTCCGAAGAATAATTAATAAGGAGCAAAAATATGAAAAAGGTAGATATCAATTTGTCGACTATCGAAAGTGTCAGACAGTTCGTTAATATTGTTGCAAAGTACAACATCGACATCGACCTCTCATCGGGAAGATATATTGTAGATGCTAAATCGATCATGGGTATATTCAGCCTTGATCTTATGAACCCCATTACGATGACTGTTCACTCCGACGATGTTGACGCACTCTTCGCTGAACTCGACGCATACATTATAAAATAAAAGAAAAACGGCTTGCTTCGGCAAGCCGTTTTTGGCATAAAACAATATTTATGATTATATATTATTGTGAGGTGATATTAGTGCACAATAATATTAAGATCAAAAAAACTGTAGCTTTGATTTCAGTCTTCGCATTTTTATTTTTATTTTCGCTTCCCGTATTTGCTGTAGAATATACAGCCGATGTGAATGCCAAAAGTGCCGTTTTGATGGAAGCATCTACGGGTAAGGTCATTTTTGAGATGAATGCAGACCATCCTTTGCCGCCTGCATCTGTTACTAAGATAATGTCCTTGTTACTCGTTATGGAAGCGATAGATTCCGGCAGCATAAAGTATACGGATATGGTAAGCGTAAGTGCATACGCGGCATCTATGGGCGGCTCTCAGGTTTATTTAAAAGAGGGCGAGACGATGTCTGTGGATGAACTTATTAAATGTATTGTTGTGTCAAGTGCAAACGACGCAACAGTTGCACTTGCCGAGCATATAGCGGGCAGTGAAGAGGCTTTTGTTGCCAGAATGAACGAACGTGCCGCGGAGCTTGGAATGAACAATACGTATTTTGAAAATACCAACGGACTCGACGATAATGTTGAAAAACATCTTACAAGTGCAAGAGACATTGCAATTATGTCCAGAGAGCTTATGTCGCACAAGAAGATACTTGAATACAGCTCTATATGGATGGATACCATAAGAAACGGAGAATTCGGGCTCACCAATACCAACAGACTTATAAGGTTTTATAAAGGCGCAAACGGACTTAAAACGGGATCGACATCAAAGGCTCTTTTTTGTATGAGCGCAACTGCAGAGCGTAACGGTATGCAACTCATAGCGGTCATAATGGGATCTCCCACAAGAGACACGAGAAATGAGGAGGCGAAAAAACTGCTTGATTTTGGGTTTGCCAATTACAGTATATACTCAAAACAAGGCGGAACGCTTGATAATATAAAAGTTCTCGGCGGAACAAAAAATGAGTGCTCGATCTCGTATCCGGATTTTTCTGCCCTTATGAACAAAGGTGACGAAGCCAAGGTCGAGATGAAGATAGACATTCCCGAGAACATAAGCGCGCCTATATCCATCGGTGACAAGATCGGTACTGTCAGCTACCTTTGTGGTGGTGAAACGGTTGGTACTGTTGATATAACAGCTACTGAAACAGTGGAAAAGATAGGATTTGGCGAACTATTTTTGAGAATGTTGGAAAGTTTTTTTGTAAGTTGATTGAAAAAGCAGAATAAATGTAGTATAATATATACGTTATAAAAATTCCCAAAAGAAAGGACATTCACTTTATGCTTAAATTAAATGACAAATTTATCAAAGACTTTATATCCGACAATGAGCTTGTTGCTATGAAGGATATGGTTTCAACCGCACATAATATGGTTGAGAACAAGAGCGGTCTCGGAAAGGATTTCCTCGGATGGGTCGATCTTCCCGTGAATTATGATAAAGATGAATTTGATAGAATAAAGAAGGCCGCAAAGAAGATACAGTCTTCGTGTGACGTGTTTATTGTTATCGGTATCGGCGGATCTTATCTTGGCGCACGCGCTGCTATCGAATTTGTAAAATCTCCGTTGTATAATAATCTTAAGAAAGATACTCCCGATGTTTATTTTTCGGGTAACAATATCAGCTCCAGCGCTTTGGCAGAACTTATGCAGATCTGCGAGGGAAAAGATGTTTGCATAAATGTTATTTCGAAATCAGGCACAACAACAGAACCTGCTATCGCATTCCGTCTTTTCAGAAATATGCTTGAAAAGAAATACGGCAAAGAAGGTCTTAAGGACAGAATATTTGTTACCACAGACGCGAAAAAAGGCACTCTCAAGAGCTTTGCCGACAAGAGCGGATATGAGACCTTTGTTGTTCCGGACGATGTAGGAGGACGTTTTTCTGTGCTTACAGCGGTAGGACTTCTTCCTATTGCAGTTGCCGGTATCGATCTTGATGAGATGATGGCAGGAGCTGCAAAAGCAAGAGAGCTCTATTCTGTTCCCGATCTTGACAACAATATTTGCTACAAGTATGCTGCACTGAGAAATATTATGCTCAGGAAGGGAAAGACTACAGAGATACTTGTCGGTTACGAGCCGTCTGTGCAAATGTTCTCCGAGTGGTGGAAGCAGCTCTTCGGCGAGAGCGAGGGCAAGGACAAAAAGGGACTTTATCCTTCTTCTGTTATTTTCTCGACCGATCTTCATTCACTTGGCCAGTATATTCAGGACGGTATGAGAAATGTATTTGAAACTGTTCTTAATGTTGAAAAATCGGTACACGAGATAGACATTCCCGAAGATGCAGAGAATATCGACGGTCTTAACTTCCTTGCAGGAAAGAAGCTTGATTATGTAAATAAGACCGCTATGCTCGGTACGCTTTTTGCACACAATGACGGCGGAGTGCCCAATATTGTGCTTGACGTTGAGGAGAGAAGTGCACGTTCCTTCGGACATCTTGCATACTTCTTCGAGCGTGCGTGCGCTATTTCGGGATACCTTCTCTGCGTTAATCCGTTTGATCAGCCCGGAGTCGAGGCATATAAGAAAAATATGTTTGCGCTTCTCGGAAAGGCCGGATATGAGGCTGAAAGGGAGGAATTGCAAAAAAGAATGGGATAATTTGTGTTTTTCCTATTGAAATTTGCACAATTTTAGTGTATACTATGTACAGAGGTTGACGGCAAAACGTCAGCGATAGAATTGGAGGACATAATATGTTGAAATTAATTATCGGTGTAAAAGGTTCCGGAAAGACAAAAACTCTGATCGAAATGGTTAACACTGCTCTTGCAAATTCCAGCGGATCGGTAGTTTGCATCGAAAAGGGAAATAAGCTTATATATGACATTAAATATCAGGCAAGACTTATCGACACAGAACAGTATCTCGTTGATGATGCTCAGTCTTTGTTCGGTTTTGTTGCAGGTATTCTTGCAAGCAATCACGACGTAACTGATCTCTTCATTGATTCTGCGCTCAAGATCTGCAATAACGATGTTGCTTCATTTGAGAAGATGGTAACAGAGCTTGACGCTCTCTCCGAAAAGATAGGCTTTAATGTTGTTATGACATCTTCGTTGCCTGTTGAAGAAGCATCCGATCTTGTAAAGAAGTATCTTTGATATTCAAAAAACATATAAAGGACCGCTATGCGTGGCGGTCCTTTTTTCTTTGTCATATTTTTTACTTTAGCATAACCTATTAGAGAAGACAAATAGTATTTGTCTTGTACAATAGAATATGGAGGAAAACATCCTATGGCAGATAACAGAGGCCTCTGCAATCAGAATAACTGTCAGACGTCGGGAAAAGAAACGGTTTGCATAGAGACAAATCGTGTACTCGATTCGTGCAAAGACAAAGACTGTTATGAAGATGTCAGAGTGATTTTAACTGATTACGGCAAAGAGATCATAGAACACACCAATAATGTGCGCGCAAAAAGTGCATGCGTCGCAGAAACTCATATATCGGTTGAACCCGTACAATTCAATCGCGGATTTTACCAGGTATATATTCGTTTTTATGTAAAAATAACCTTTGAAGCTTGCTTGTCTCCCGGACGTTCGCAGGAATTCGAAGGAATAGCAGTAGTTGATAAAAGGGTTATACTTTTCGGCGGTGAGAGCAATGTAAACATTTTCAAGAGTGATCCCGAAAATTCCGGCTTTTGCCACAAGCCCCCGAAGATCGGTCCTTGTCCGAAAAACGTTCCCACAGGTTTGGTCGAGGTAGTAGATCCCATCGTGCTTGGTACAGAGGTAATGGAAAAATGCGACAATGTATGTCCGTGTTGCTGCTGTGCAAACGATATTCCCGAAAGCGTTTGCGGTTGCCTGTCGGGCAATCTTTGTGATTCGGATGACGGAAGGATCCTTACCGTCTCTCTCGGATTTTTCTCGGTCGTAAAGATCGTACGTCCAGCTCAGTACCTTATAAGTGCGGTTGAATATTGCGTACCCGATAAAGAGTGTATTGCCGGGGAAGACAATGATCCCTGCAGTATATTCAGATGCATGGACTTCCCGACAAATGAATTCTGCTCAAATTCTTTGCGGCCCTCGCACGATAAAAAATGCGGATGCTAACAAAAAAGCTTTGCGGCGAAACGCCGCAAAGCTTTTTTATTTCATATTCTGTCTCATTATTTCAAAAGCGATAATAGCTGATGCCGAAGCTGCTGAGAGCGCGAGAGGGAAGTCTCTGCCGTAATCTATATGTACCTTTTTGTCGGCACATTCAAGTATAGCACCGGATATACCTCTTTTTTCGCCGCCTATGATCAGTAGGAGAGGCTTTTTTAGTTCGGTATTGTATATGGATTCCGAATTATCTTTATCTGCACAGATTATCTTATATCCTGACTCTTTGAATAACTTTACCGCTTCCATTGGATCACTCACATACATTTCAAAGAGCTCAGAGGCACCCGCGGATGCTCTGGAAACGACTCCTGCACAGCCCATCCAATTACGCTCTGTTAAAATTACAGCATCGACTCCCGCTGCAAAAAGTGAGCGTAGGGAATATCCGAAGTTATATGGGTCCTCTATGCCTTCAATTATTACGTAGAAGCCGTTTTCTTTGATTTTATCGTGCGTAAGCCGCATAAAGTTTCTCTCGGCGCATAGCGCGATTATTCCGCCGTGAGTGTTGCCGATCGTCATTTTGTCAATTGTGTCAGGAGAAACGGCTTCGACGGTGAAATCAAGCGCACGTGACTTTCTTCTCAGGTAAGCAAGCTCTCTGCTTTTGGATCTTTCTTTCTCTTGGTTGTACAAGATCTTTATGATAGGGCGGTCATTTGTTCCTTTTTCTTTTGCCTTTATAAGTGCATCGATCGAAGTCATACCTTCGAGAATGTTTGAATCAATAAATTTTTCGCTTTCCTTTTTTAGCATAAAGTGTTCTTCCTTTCAAATAAAAGAATAATTGAATGCGTAGTGTCATATATTTTTCTTAAGAAAAATGAAAGTCGGTGTTTGATATGTATTTGTCTGAAAACAATGAGAGATGTGAAGTTTTGGCGAGATATCTGGTCGAAAACCACGCTACTGTCAGAGCGGTTGCATCGAAATTCGGTATAAGCAAAAGCACTGTACATAAAGACGTTACTGAAAAACTTGAAAGGGTAAACCGCTCTTTGTATGAAGAAGTGAAAAATATTCTCGATATAAACAAATCAGAACGGCACATACGTGGCGGAGAAGCTACTAAACGGAAATATCTGTCGAAGCGTGTATAGCTTTTTATTTTGAAGGTAACAGGAATCTGTTATTTTGCATAATCAGATAGTGGTAATTAAGTCCGCCCAACGCTTTCCCCAAGGTTTCGTCTAAAGTGTCAAAATTTGGTTTTCTTGTTGACATATTATGTGCGTTTGATCCAAGCAGGACAGTTTTGTTGTTGGCAATCAGTTTTTAAGTGTTTTTATATTTGCCGGGTCTGAAAAGGATTTTATATTGAACTGAAACGCAGCATAAGGTGTAGAGAGGATCTTTTCGTACTTATCCTTGGGATATGTATGTGCGTAACGGTCTATACTGGTAAAAATAGGAATTAACTTGTGTTTATACAGAATATTATGAAGTTCTTGATCTATCCAATCCTCAAACGAAAAATAGGGGAGCTTGATCATAATATATTTTGATTTTCCAACCGTGAGTTTTGATAGTTCTACCTCTTTTGAGATATTTTTGTCAAGTGCCACCTCTGCAGCAAGCTGAAATCTAATTTTCGGATAAACGGCTTTTCTTATTGTTGTATATAACGCTTTTCGCTTTCTGAGAAAGAATGAGATATTTTGATCTTTAGAAAAATGAGGAGTCAGGATAACTCGTTTTACATTTTGTAAGATCATAAGCTTGAACATCTCAAGCGACTCATCGAGAGTCGCCGCGCCATCGTCAATATCCGGCAGAGAATGATTATGAAAGTCTGTAAACATCGTTTTGTCTCCAAAGAAAAAATATACGCAGCCAAGCAGAGCATTCCTTATAACTACATAGTCAATTATACAAAATACAAATTTTGTATAATTGGGAAGGAGTTCTGACGGCGTTTTGGCAGGCTGCAGCATATGTAAGGCTTGTTTTGTGTATTTATTATAACTATTATAACCTATACTGACTTTTTAGTCAAATTATTATTTTTGCGCGCATAAAAAATTTTCCCGGGAAAAACGCGAGCGTTTTTTATAATCATCAAATTAATTAGGTATATAAATGTTTCCGTCATCGTTTGTATTTTTTAATAATTCTTTTCCTAATACTAAGTGGTTGCCTTAAGGTTTATTACAACAAAATTTTTATCAATTATAACCAAAAAAAAGATATATATTTTTGTCATAATGTCCAATGCTATTTTTGTGTTTTTATGTTATAATATTTTTAATTTTATT
>CAYZHW010000045.1:0-10742 GCA_964478105.1 uncultured Lachnospiraceae bacterium
TACCACCCACCAATTCTCCGTTAAGGATATCTCGCATTGGGGTGAAGTTCTTTTTTTATCTCAATTTATTCAGCTGTCTTTGTTGCGGGGACCTCAACTGCGCTCTCTGTAAGATATACGCGGATCTTGTCCAAAAGAAGTCCGTCCTTGATCTCCTCTTCCGAGATCTGTGCGGTGAGCTCTTCTACTGTGACACCGTAATATTCAGCGAGCGCGTTAAGTCCCTCTGTATATTCCTCGTCACCGATCTGGATATTCTCTTTCTTTGCGATAGAGTGGAACACGAGCTCCTCTGCTACGAGGCTGTGTGCGTAGGAATCCATCTCACTGTCAAACTCGGTTCTTGTCGAGCCCATATATGTGATGAGCGTGTCAAGATCAACTCCGAGCTGAGATGCATAGCTCTCATAGTATTCGGAAAGCTGTGTGCGGTACATTTCGACCTTTTCCTCGGGGTACTGAAGTACCTTTGCGTTTGCAAGAACTGCCGTCCATACGTCCTGCATTTTTTTGCTCTCGACCTCTGCCTTTTTCTCAGCTGCCCAGGTTACCTTGAGCACTTCAAGATACTCGGCTGTTGTCTTGTATTCTTCTTTTGTAAGTGTCTTTACAAATTCATCGTTCCACTCGGGCTTGACCGTCGTGTCGATGTGATTGACAGTAACCGTAAATACGACCGCCGCTCCTGCCAGATCAGGGTTGTTCTGATAGGGATCGGGGAATGTGAGGTTGAGGTCAACTGTCTGACCGGGCATAACGCCCACTAAGCCGTCCTCAAAGCCGTCGATGTAGGAATTGGATCCGATAACAAGTGAAGCGCCCTCGGCTGTGCCACCCGAGAAGGCAACGCCGTCCTTCTTTCCTACGTAGTCGATATCGACGGTGTCACCGTCCGCTACCGCGCGGTCTGTGATCTCGACAGTCTCTGCATTTTCCGTAAGAAGCTCATCGATACCTGTCTGTATATCCTCGTCTGTGAGGGCTCTGTCCTCGACTTCTACAGAGAGACCGAGATATTCTCCGAGCGTTACGTATTCGGAAAGATCCGATGTCTTATAGTTGAATTCCTTTTCGCCGCATCCGACAAAAGCGGTGAGTGCAAAAAGAACAACAAGTGTAAGAGAGATTATTCTTTTCATAAATAGATCCTTTCAAAAATTCATTACCTGATTATTGTACCACTTTTATCATAAAAAGTAAAGTGATAAAACAAAGTTTCACAAAACCAACACACAAGCGCAAAAAAGGACCGAGTTTACTACGGTCCTTCTTTAACAGTATTTACGCATCCTTCTTAACAACTTCCTTGCCGTTGTAAGAGCCGCATGCCTTGCATACGCGGTGTGCGAGGTTGAACTCTCCGCACTTGGGGCACTTGAGCATTCCAGGAAGTTCGAGCTTCCAAACGTTGGAACGTCTCTTATCTCTGCGTGCTTTCGATACTTTCTTCTTCGGTACTGCCATTATTTACACCTCCTTAGAATGTGTATATACGGTAATATTACACTCTATTATATAACAAAATTAATTATTTATCAAGTAGTTTTTGCAAAATTGCGAGTCTCGGGTCGATTTCTTTTTTCACACACGAGCACTCACCCTCTCGCTTTGGCTTTCCGCATTTCTCGCAAAGCCCGGGGCAATCCTCTTCGCACAGTATCTTTGTGGGGAACTCGAGCAGAACCATCTCGCCGAGCAGCTCGTCGATATCAAGAAAACCGTCGACCGCCACGACGTACTCGTCGTTATCCTCTTCGTCACCTTCAAGCATACCCTCTGTTACGACCGTCTTTTCAAGGTCCAGCGCGAATACTCCGTGGACGGGAGCTAAGCATCTGTCGCACTCTGTATCATAGGGGAGTTCGGCGCGAAGCATGAGCCGAATGTAACCTGCGTTGTCGGTGATCTTTCCGATAAAATACGCGTCACCCGAAAAGGTTATGCGATCAATGGGCGCGGGCATAAGAGTAAAATCAAGATCGAGGGAAGATACTTCCCCGCGCAAGATAGGTCTTATGTCAAGTGTCATAGGACACAAACCCTCCTTTTTCGCGGCATTTTTGGGCAACATACACTATTATACACAAACTTTTCCCCCTTGTCAAGTTTTTTTGAAAAATTATTTGTGTAACCTGCCTTCTCCGGCAGAGAATGCCAACTGATTCAACATTTTCGCACAAGTATAATATCGCCCCATTTCCCCTTTGACATTCTTCCATTTATATTATATAATATATCTATCTATCCAAAACAAGGAGTTTTTACGATGAAATACACTATCGGAATAGATTTCGGCTCGCTTTCGGGCAGAGCGCTTTTAGTATCGGTCGAAGACGGACGCGAGATAGCCGAGGCTGTCTGCGAATACCCACACGCGGTCTGCGACAAGTACGTTCCCGACACTAAGATAGATCTCGGTGACGATTTTGCGCTCCAGCATCCGCGCGACTACCTTGAGGTGATCGAAAAAGCGATCCCCGCACTCATCGCGAAGGCAGGAGTATCCGCCGACGATATCATCGGTATCGGAATAGATTTCACCGCCTGCACGATGCTCCCCGTCTTCTCGGACGGCACACCGCTCTGCTTTGACGCGAGATTTTCGCGCGATCCGCACGCATATGTCAAGCTCTGGAAGCATCACGCGTCTCAGAGCGCGGCGACCCGCATAAACGAGGCCGCAAAAGAGCGCGGCGAGGAATGGATCAGCAGATACGGCAATTTCATCGACTCGGAGTGGTTCTTCCCGAAGCTCCTTGAAACCGCCGAAAAGTCGCCCGAGGTCTACGATGCCGCAGACTTTTTCCTTGACGCAGGAGACTTTATCGTCTGGCAGCTCACGGGGCATCAGGTGCGCTCCTATCCCTTTGCGGCATACAAGGCGATGTACAACCGCGAGTTCGGCTTTCCCTCGCGTGAGTTCTTCGCTTCGCTTGATAAAAAGATTGAAAACGTCGTCGAAGACAAGCTCTACCCGACACTCACGCCGCTCGGCACGTGTGCGGGAAAGCTCACCGCCGAGATGGCAAAGATAACAGGACTCAACGAGGGCACACCGATCGCCACGGCTATACTTGACGCGCACGCGGCGGCTCCCGCTATCGGTGCTGTACACGACGGGGATATGTTCGCCGTTATGGGAACGTCGATGCCGATGCTCCTTGTCAGCTCGCAAAATATCCGCGTTCCGGGTATTTGCGGTGTGGTCGAGGACGGCATCGTACCCGGATTCTACGGCTATGAGGCGGGCATCTGCTGTATGGGCGACCACTTTGCGTGGTTTATCGAAAACTGCGTTCCTGCGTCTTACAAGGAAGAGGCCGAAAAGAGGGGAATGTCGGTCATCTCATATCTCACCGAAAAGGCGCAGGCGCTAAAGGCGGGCGAGAGCGGTATTATCGCGCTCGATTGGTGGAACGGCAACCGCAGTACGCTCATTGACGCAAATCTGAACGGGCTTTTTATCGGAATGACGCTTGCCACGCGCCCCGAGGAGATGTATCTTGCACTCATTGAAGCGACCGCGTTCGGCGCGAAGCACATAATCGAAAACTACCGCCGTCACGGCGTAAACGTCAATGATTTCTATGCCTGCGGCGGCATCTCGCGCAAAAATCCCTTCCTTATGCAGGTATACGCCGACGTACTCGGTATGAAGATAAAGACGCTTGAATCGACGCAGACCCCCGCCCGCGGATCGGCTATTCTCGGAGCTGTTGCGGCGGGCGTGTACCCCGACATCGTCTCGGCGTCCGAGGCAATGAAGAGCCCGACAGACAGGATCTATTATCCCAACGCCGCAAACACGGCCGTATATGAAGAGCTGTTTGCGGAATATGAAAGACTTTATGATTATTTCGGCAGAGGAGAAAATAACGTAATGAAGAAGCTTCGCGCACTCAGAGCAGACGCGAAGAGCAGAGGTTGAAAATGGCAAAGAAGATCGGAAAAATATTAAAATATCTTGTGTTTGCGTTCATTCTTTTTATTACTTGCCTTCTCATCTGGCGTATGTGCGCCTATTCGAACACGCCCGACGAGATGGAAGCGCTTGCGTGGAACTCCTCGACGGCGGCGGCATACGAGGAGTACGGAGAAGCTATGCAACTTCTTGAGCTGAATATGCCCGACAAGTACCGTGTTGCCCCCGACGGAAAATTCTCTGTGCGCGCGGTCTACTATCTCCCCGAGGCAAAGCAGCTCCAGCTCACGGTCTGCTACAATGACAGTACCTTGAAGGAGCTTGACGAAAAGTTTGGGCCGTCATGGGATTTGGATTTCATTTTGACCGATGACGAAGACCGCGCATATTTCGGAGTATGTACAGGCACCGCAGGACAGGGCGTGTACAACTATGCAAGATTCGTCTATGACACGGTCGATCTGTCTGAACTTAAGGAGATCGCGCTGACGGTAAGGCTTTCGGGCTCGACCGAGCAATACAGCGCGGTGGCGGTCTACCACAGCGATATTCCCTCGACTCCGAAGAAACTTACCCCGGCAGACCTTGCGGGTTATGAGGAGTTTAAATGATGTATACCTTTACGCCCAAAAGAAACGTTAAAAGCGCGGCAATTGTGTCACTTGCGCTTTTTGTGGTCTCATTAGTACTTTTTTACCTATCCCAAAGCAGTGCATTTGCCGCTCCCGCACTCATCCAGCTTATTGCGACGGTGTGCGCCGCGGTCTCGATATTCATTCTTTCAAAATTTATCATTATGAAGTATGTATATACCATAAGCGAAAACGAGGACGGGACGGCTGATCTGCTCGTCACCGAGGTGAGCGGAAAGAAGAACACCACGCTTTGCCGTGTATCGCTCTCGGATGCGGTCGCCTTTGTAAAATTATCCGACGGCAAGCTTGCCGAGGACGAGCGGGCAAAGTGCGAAAAGGTGCACAATTTCTGCCTTGATCTGTTTCCGAAAGAGACCTATGCGCTCATTATCTCGGACGGCGACGGCAGATATGCGATAAAGCTCCAGCACGATGACGGTTTTGCCGAAGCGATAAAGAGATATGTAATAAACAATTCGAAAGATACCTTTTAATACATAAACAATACAAGCGGTTCAGACAGATATGACATCTGTTTGAACCGCTTGCTTTTTTTAAATGATCTTAAAATTCCTCGTTTATCCGTTTGTCCATATAATTCCAACGGTTGATTATAAAATTGCGCAGGTATTCGACCTGACTGTCGTAGGTACGGTAGACGTACGGGCTGACAAAAGCATCGTGTATCTGCTTATCCATAATGTCCCAGCGAAGGAAGTTCTGCTGCTCTGAGCCGTCGAGCATCTCGGCATAGGTATTTATCGCCGAGAGCGCGGTATCGAGCAGGTCATCCTTCTTCTCATTCCAGCGTTCCTTTACGGCGTCGTTAAAGGTGTCATACGTGATGAGGAAATTCATCCAGTTTTCCTGTATGTATACATAGGTAGACTCGGTGGTACACCAGCCGTCGTATCCCCGGATATCGCCCCAGTGGTTGCCGAAAGCCATATCGAAATCCCACACGGGGCCGAGCATAAGCTTTCCGCCGTCCCTCTTCCAGAGGTAACAGCTGCGATAGAATGCCGATTCCATATTAAAGGTCAGTTCGGTCACGATGAACCAATCGACCCACGAATCAAGATCTATAAGCTCTTCCCAGCCGTCATCGTTTATTATCGCCTGTTCGGCGGCAAGCACGTAGCGCTTCGCATATGTAAACTCGGGCGTGTTGGCGACCTCGCTCTCCGGCTCCTTTACATAGATACGAAGCACCTTTTCTGCATCAAAATAGTCTCTGTTATAGACATTCTCGCCGTCGAAATCCCAACCGATCTCAAGAAGAAAGCCGATATCAAGTCCGCCGAAGGAATTTGGCTCATCGTCCTCGAGCGCGGTAAAATCGAGTCTGCCCGCGCCTTCCTCGATCTTATCGGAGAAGGTGTAGACGCCGATGTATTCTCCGTTAAGATAAAGGTCAACGGGAATATGCACCGAGGTAAAATCAAGTCCGTCAAGCGAAGAGGCTATCGTATGCGCGACAGAGTTTCTCATCAGCGACTTGTCGGCGTAGTTAGATGTGAGGGTGAAATCCTTGTTTTTGGCAAGCCCGAAGAGCGATTTGCCATCGTCGAGCTTTATACGGTAAGATCTTTTCGGGAAGACGTGCCACGAGGCATTTCCGCGCCCCTTTATCTTCATCTCGTAGGATACGCCGTCGATGATAAGCTCGGCGTGCACGTATTCGTTCTTGCTCTCGATCTCGGCACCGCCATCGGTGTATATCTGCATTACGGGGATCGAATGTTTTATGCGCTCGGCACGAAGCAGATAGGTACTCTTTTCTCCATATGCGTCAAAAAGAGTTATGTAGCACGGCTCAAAGAGGTTGTACACGCGCTCCGCCGCTTCGCCGTCGGTCACGATCTCAAGTACGGCAGAAGAAATATCCTCATCCGAAGCAAGAAGCGGGTATCCGAAGCTTATTATGTTGTCGTCCGAAACAGAAAAGCTGCATCCCTCAAAGGGCTCTCCCGTCTTGTGAGATATCAGCTTTATGTCGTTTATTTTTGCACTGCCCTCTCCGCGAAAGAAGACCTCGGGATCGGCGGGCGGCGCCGTCCCCGATACCGTGTCCGCCCTTACGCCCAATGGGGATGCGGTACTCGGCGGCTCCGATATTATATCATCGGACGCACTGCATCCGCAAACGAGAAGCGCAAGGGTAAACAGTATAAGAAGTATCGTTTTTTTCATTGTTGTTCTTTATAGCCTTCACCGAGAAGGCGCTTGAGAAGGATGTCCATCGCCTTGTCAGCGGCAAGAGATCTTGCCTCTGTTGCCGCCGCCAGAGCCGTCTCGGGCTCGTCCGCGACTGCCGCATCGGCAAGCGCTTCCTCAAACTCGCCCCAGCCGAAAAGATCGCCGAGGTCGTAGGCGCGCGAGGAAAGTACAAGCTCAATCATATCGGGCGCATCGTGTATGCAATCGTTATCAAATCCCGAAAGATATGCCTCTCTCACGGGTACAGAGCCTGCAAAAAGTGCGGTAAGCACCGACGCGCTTCTGGCAAGGTCGCTCGTGTTTGCGGGGATGGCCGCGAGCTCGGTCGCGCCGAGATCCACACGGCAGAGGTAGTCTGTCTGATCTGCATCATACTTCGGCATAGGAAGCACCGTAAAGCAGAGTCCGCCCTGCGAGAGAGAAAGTGCCTCTCCGAGAGTCGAGACGGTGAAAAGCGCCTCGGTGGGTTTTATCTCCATATTGTAGCAGCTGCCGATAAGCTCTCCGCCCGGGGCAGCCTTGTTTTCAAAATCAAGCTCGGATATTTTTTTGAATATCTTTGCAAATCCCTCGCCGTTTACCGACAGGCTCGGGATATCCTTGTCATTTTTCTCGAATATCTTTCCGAGTGCGCCGCGGGCAAGCGAATATACCGAAGCCTTCTCTTCTCTGAAGCCGCAAAAGAGGACATTTTCTTTCTCGTCGGTACCCGCCGCATCTGCAAGAGCGGCGGCGCGGATCATTACGTCGAGCGTCCATTTGCCGTCACGTACGAGCGCGGTAAGAGACTTGCCGAACTCTGCCTCGAAATCTATCTTTCTAAGCACCGCGTTGTTGCAGAGCACGACCGAGGTCGCGGGGACCGAACTTGTAATAAGCTCACCCGTGAGCGCAAACAGCGTACCGCCGACAGAAAGCTCGGCCACAGCCCCTGCGTCAAAAGCGGGATCGGTCTTGTCAAACGCCGAATAATCGGCAAGATCGACAAGAGAGCCGCCCGAGATGAGCAGAGCCGCGTCAGAGGCGGGAACGACGATCATATCATACGCCGTTGTGCCCGTAAGCTTACTGTTCTCAATATCGGTAACAGGATCGATCGAGGAGACTTCCTTTAAGATTATATTAAAATTCTTTTCTATTGCCGCGTTTCTTTTCGCGGTTTCCTCATTCACAGAGCCGCCCGAGGTCTCGTCTGCGAATATCGACGTGTTCTCATACTCAGCGGCATAGGCAGTAAGTATCTTAAACTCGTAGCTTCCGTAATCCACGGGGGGCGCCGTCTCTGTCTTTTGCGTATATGTCGGGTCCACGTTTTCGTACACGTCTTTTGCATAAGAGTCATCGGATCCGCAAGAGCACAGCAGTATAAGGGATATAAGAGTCAGTATGAATATTCTTTTTTTCATCGGCTCTCTCCTTTTATCATCCTTTTAGATTATTATCCTCGGCACTCTGCCCGAAACAAGGCAGACGAGCTCATAATTTATCGTTTTCGCAAGGCGCGCAAAGCGTTCAATATTGTCGGGGGTCTCACCGTAGACCGTGACGGTATCGCCCACCTTGATGCCCTGTGTATCGGTTATATCGACCATACACTGATCCATACAGATGTTGCCGACTATCGGCACGTCATAGCCGCCGATACTCACAAGTCCGCCGCCGCACGCGCGCACAAATCCGTCGGCGTAGCCGATGGGGAGCGTCGCGATCCTTCGGGGGGAGTCGGACGAAAAATGCCCGCCGTAGCTGACCGTCTCGCCCGGCTCAAGAGTATGTATATGGGAGACGATTGTCTTAAGTCTCATAACGGGAATAAGTCCCTCGACTTTAACCTCGTCAGACGGCGAGAGTCCATAGAGGAGTATTCCGAGTCTTACAAGGTCAAAATGATATTTTTTGTGCGCGATACTTCCCGCGCTGTTGCAAAGGTGGCGCTCTGTGAATTTGACGCCCCGCTTCTCGAGCACACCGAGCATACGCATATAGCGCTCTGCCTGGTGATCGGTCATAGCAGTATCGCTCTCATCGGCGCGGGCAAAATGAGTAAAGATACCGCGCGCGCAAAGATTCGGAAGTGCGGCAAGAGCGGCAAGCTCATCCGCCGTTTTGTCAAAATCCGAGTCCCACGTGCCAAAGCCGAGACGGTTCATTCCTGTATCGAGCTTTATGTGCACGTCTAATTTTTTGCCGCATCCGAGCAGGCTCACCGCCGCGTCAAGCGCCTTGGCGTAATCGAATGAAAACACCGTCTGCGTGATGTCATTTTCAAGAAGCAGCGACACCTCGGACGGGAGCGTGTAACCGAGGATGAGGATCCGCACCTTTTTCTTTTGCGTTGTGGCGATGTCCTTTACGGCAAGCGCCTCTTCAAGCGAGGATACTGCAAAGAAATCGGCGCCCGCCTCGATAAGCGCGGGCACGCAAGCGCTCATACTGTGGCTGTACGCATCTGCTTTTACGACGCAGATGGGGCGGCAGTCGGGCGAGTGCTCTTTCACAAGAGCGCAAAGAAGCGCAAAATTGTGCTTCAGTGCACCGAGATCTATCTCCGCCCAAGTCCTGTGCCTCGGCAGAAAGTTGAGGCTGTTATATTTTCTGTAAGCTTTTTGTTCGGTCATAAACATTGTTCCGATCTATTTTTTTGTGAATTTCTTTATGTTCATCTCTATCGTTCTTCCGCCCACCTCGGCATCTATCTTGCAAGGGATGCCCGCCGCGGCATCAAGAAAGACCGTGTAGTTGCCCGCCGCAGATGAGATGCTCAATATGTTGATCCCGCCCTCGGCTTCGATCGCATCGAGAGTGCCGTCTATCGAAAACGCATCAGCGATGTCGAAAAAGCCCGCAAGCGCGCTGCTCACGATAGGGATCTCCACCCCGCCAAGAGAGACCGACGAGGACGAAGGTGTGCGTTTCACCGTCACTCCGCGCATATTTTCGGGTGCGGTAAAGGTGATCGACACATCGCGCGCCGACATATCCTCGCCCGCGGGAGCTGACATAGAAAGCAGTGCCGAAAACGAGCGGTCGTTAACAGTAAAATCAAGCTCGGCGTCGAGCGCAGAACGCTGATACGCGAGATAGTCACCCGAAAGAGCGCATCCGCAAAAAAGAAGCAGACAAGCTGTGAGTAAAAGTAACAGTTTTTTCATAATACACCTCATATAGATTCTTTTCTCCCATAAATCTATATGAAGTATCTTTTTTCGTTATGACTTCATACTGTCCCCAATAACGGTGAGCGGGTTATAAAATCTCATTATCTTGAGCGCCTTGGGGTCGCCCTCGAAGAAAAGGACGGCTTTTCCCTTTTTGGGAATGTCGAAGAGCGCGTAATAAGCGGTGGGGGAATTCTTCTCTTTTGTCGCATTGATAACTGTGCCGATCTGCATTCCCGCAATCTTTGCCTTGCCCGCATCGTCATAAGGAGCAATACGCGAGATGTCCTTGAGCATTATCTCGACATTCTTGCGGCGCGTTCTGTTGCCGTATATCGTCGAGACGGTAAGCTCGCCCGAGGAGACGACATATTCGTATTCAATATCTGTATAGCGCCAGGTAAGAAAGGCGACCATCCAGATCACGAGCGGGATAAGCGCTCCGATCTGAACAAAACGCGTAGCATAGCAGATGCCGAAGATCACGAGCGCTGTGGCGATGTATATAACAATGAAAAGGATCTTCTTAAGTATAAGCTCGGCGTCGAGCTTGCGTTTTACCGCGACCTCGGCGTGGTTTACCATATCATTCATATAAAAACCTCCGCAATTATCCTATTTTATTATTATACTATAAAAGTGTGAACATTGCAAGTGTGTCGTATTTTGCGAAAAAAATATATTCATTTTATTAAAAAGCTCTTGACAACAAAATTGGCTTGTTGTATAATAATAGAAGTTTCCGCGAAATGCGGGCCATTAGCTCAGTTGGTTAGAGCTACCGGCTCATAACCGGTCGGTCCGGGG
>CAYZHW010000046.1:0-10705 GCA_964478105.1 uncultured Lachnospiraceae bacterium
GTTGAGGGACTCATTGCGACAGGTTTTTCTGACATAATTTTAGATAATGACGGCAGCCGAGAGGACAGGCTTCACTATTTTGAGGACGCTGCCAAACATCCCGAGTGCACTGTGCTCACGCATAAGGCCAACCGCGGCAAGGGGGCAGCGCTCAAGACGGCTTTTGATTATGTTATAAAAAACCGTCCCGACAGCATCGGAGCCGTTACTGCAGACGGAGACAATCAGCACGCACCGGACGACATTCTTGCGTGCGCGCGCGAAATGGAAACTAAAAAGAATCACGTTATTCTCGGTGCAAGAGATTTTTCGCTCTCTTATGTTCCGCCCCGCAGTAAGATGGGCAACAAGCTGACTTCATTTGTATTCAAAGTTGCCTGCGGTCTTGACATTTCAGACACGCAAACAGGGCTTCGCGCCATACCGCGCGAGTACCTTGAATGTTTTTGTGCGGTTGACGGCGACAGATTTGAATATGAGACCAATATGCTTCTTGCGATGAAAAAGAACACCATTCCCTTTTCTGAGGTAAAGATACGAACCGTTTACATCGATGAAAATGCAAGCTCGCACTTCAACCCTATCGTCGACTCGATAAAGATATACAAAACGATACTCAAGTACATTGCAAGCTCTTTTTCGTCTTTTTTGATCGACATTGCCGCATTTTTCATCCTTTCGCTCATATTTGCAGGCACGCTCGAAGAAACACAAATCTTGCTCTGCACCGTAATTTCACGTGCGATATCTTCCCTTTTCAACTTCTTGGTAAATAAAAGGGTCGTATTTGGCAGTAAAAACGGGTTCTGGACCTCTCTTGTCAAATACTACGCCCTCTGTATACCGCAGATGTTGGTTTCATGGCTTGCAGTCGAGGGGGTCTCGATGCTTCTCTCGGCAAGCGCCCCGATCCTTGTAACACTTATTAAGATCGTAATAGATACCATACTCTTTTTCTTAAGTTATCAGATTCAAAAGAAATGGGTATTCAAAACAAAAGGAGAATAAGATCCAATGAATGAAGAAAATAAGACGGAAACTGCCGTTGAAGAGGTGAACGAGGAAACGATCCTCGACACGCCTTCGGAAGAACCGGCAGAAACAGAGACCGCCGAGTACAAAACCGGATATCTCGCAGGCTACGAGGCGGGATATATTGCGGGTTACGAATCTAAAAAAACAGACAAGAAAAAAGAGCCCGGCGCAAAACGCCGTGTGTGGCGAATCGTCAGAAGGAGTCTTCTTTCTGTATTTACACTCATTCTTATACTTGTTATCGCTCTGTTTTCTGTGTGCGCGGTCGTGTTTAAAGGACCGAGCCCGTCCGCTCGCGATAAGCTCGTTACGTCTACTCTTGAGATGAGTGCCGCAAAGTGGGTACCGAAAATATTTTTCAGTCAAGAAGAGATAGATGCGATCATTGCGAACAATACCGTCCTTCCCACAGATGAGGTCACCAAGCCCGAGCTTGTAACGCCCCCCACATCCGATGATCCATCAAACGATGACGAGTGGGCGGCATATCCCGACGGTATACAGCTTCACAATATCAAGGGGGATACATACCGCGGATACGTTATGATAATCCGAGATCCGTCAAAGGTATATGTTGCAACGGCAAGTGATTTTAAGGGAGACGCCCCGGGACTTCGAATAATGGAAGCGTATGAAAAAGAAGGTGCCATTGCTGCAGTAAACGGCGGTGGATTCCCCGACGCGGGCGGTGTCGGCACGGGAAATGTTCCGATCGGTCTTACGATCTCCAAAGGAGAGCTTCTTTGGGGTTCGGCTTCGCAATGGTACAGCGGCGTTATCGGATTTGATAAAAACAACGTACTCATCGTAGGAAATATGACAGGTGCCCAGGCACTTGCGCTCGGTATGCGCGATTGCGTATGCTTCGGACCAATACTCGTTGTAAACGGCGAGGGAGCAAAGATCACGGGTGATTCAGGAAGCCTTAATCCCAGAACTGCTATAGGACAGCGAGCTGACGGTGCGGTCATTCTTCTCTGCGTTGACGGAAGACTTCCGAGCAGTCTCGGTGCTTCCTACTCCGATCTTATAGACATTATGATCGAGTTCGGTGCTGTAAACGCAGCCAACCTTGACGGCGGTTCATCCACGCATATGATCTACAAAGGAGAGCACATAAACGTCAGCTCTTCCCTTTACGGACCTCGCAGAATGCCTACCTTCTTTATGGTAAAGGGGGATGAGTAATATGGAAAAGAAAAAATTTAAATTATCGGTCTTCTACATAATCTATACCGTCCTCGTCATTGCCGCACTCATCGCCGTAGCATTTGGCGCAAAGCGTCTTTGGAACTATCTCGAGGATTACGAGAATTCCCTTCCAAAGTATGTTGCAGAAAAAGTTTTTAAGGAAAACTACTCAGATTGCGATTTTAAACTTCTTGCAGAAAAAGCGGGTGTCGAGATCTGCGAATACGAAACTCTTGACCACTTTGCAAAATATATGGGAAACAAAGTCGCGGATAATGAGTTGGTGTATTATGAAGTATCGGCGGGATTGGGCGATATCAAAAAATACGTAGTAAAAGCCGGAGATGAAAAAATATCCGATTTTACCCTAAAGAAAAGCGATAGGCTCAGCTCGGAAGGATTTGAGCTTTGGGAGCTTGATGCGATAAGCCTCGTATATTCGGCCGACCGTGATATCACATTTTCGATCATAAAGGGCGGCACGGTTAAACTGAACGGAATCGAGCTTGATCTTTCGAAATGCACTCTGCTTGAAGATAATATCGAAACATACTCTCACGGGCATATGCTGGAAGGATCGGGAGCAGAACCGATCACATACGCGACATACTCGCTCAAAGGCTTCTTACTTGAGCCCCAACTTGAAACATTTGACCGCAATGGCAAAGAAAGCATTTTGACGCTTGATGAAGAAACCGGAATTCTCAAAGAAGAGATAAACTATGACGAAGAGCTCCGCCAAAGAAGGCTTCAGATCACAACCGAGGGTGCACAGGTTTATCTTCGTTATATGACACGTGATGCATACGCGGGCACGCTTAATCTCTATTTCGATCAGACAAGCGCGATATACACAAAGATCCGCACAAGCGAGACCTGGTGGTTTGCCGATCATATCGGATACGAGTTCAAGGATGTTGAGCTCAGCGAATATTACGCATACAGTGAGGATACATTCTCCTGCAGATATATGTGTACACACATCATCAAAAGAACGTCGACCGATATTCACGAATTCCCGATAGATATTACCTTCTATTTCAGAGAGGTCGGTAACGATACACTCGTATACGATCTCGTATCAAACAACTAAAGGAGTATTGGTTATGGAATTGTTATATTGGCTTGCAAAAATAAGGAACCCGATACTTGACAGTGTCGTTTCATTTGTAACCACGCTCGGTGAAGAAATGATGGTACTCGGTGTTATGTGCATACTCTACTGGTGTTGGAATAAGAATCTGGCATACAAGATGGGACTTATATTTTTCTCATCCGGACTCGCAACACAGACTCTGAAGATCACATTCCGAATAGAACGTCCTTGGGTACTTGACCCCGATTTTAAGCCTGTCGACGGCTCGTTGGAAACAGCGACGAGCTATTCCTTCCCGTCGGGACACACGCAAAGTGCGACATCTCTTTTCGGTACGCTTGCAGTTCATTTCAAAAAATGGTGGGTAAGCATCGTATGCACACTCATCTTCCTTGCTGTCGGTTTCTCGAGAATGTATCTTGGTGTGCATACCCCAAAAGACGTCTTCACCGCGCTCATTATCTCGCTCGCTATGGCGTTTATTATTGAGTTCTTCATTATGCGTCTCATCCCCGATACAAAAAAAGGCAATATCGGTGTCTCTATAGGTCTTGCAGTTATATCCCTTGCCGTTATGATATACTCGATCTCGCTTATGAATATGGGAGTCGTTCCGCCCGAGCACGCGGTCGACAGTTGCAAATCGGCGGCGGCAGGACTGGGATTCGCTCTCGGATGGTTCGTTGAGCGCACATACATAAAGTTTGAAACAAAGACAGACAAGATCCGGAAACAGATCGTAAAACTTGTAATAGGCGTCGGCGGTGCACTCGGGATCAAATCGGGCATCAAGGCGATATTCGTATCCGGACTGCATATGGTAGAGGACACAGTCGAATTTATCCCTGTTGATATAGTGCGTTACTTCCTTATGGTCGTATGGGTACTTATACTCTTCCCCATTATAATCAAAAAATTCTTTACAAAGAAAGAGAAATAAAAATATCGGGCACCTTTCGGTGCCCGATATTTTTATTTCTTTTTAAAAACTATTGCGCTTCTTGACGGCAGATAGCAGAAAAAGCCCGTACGCTTATCGCGCGTACGCTGTGTACTGTAAACGCAATCGGTCGCGGCTCTTGCGTATCCGCCGTATTTGACGTCATCCGACGAAAGCACGACCTCATATTTTCCTCTCGCACAAGGAATGAAATAATTTTCAAACGAACGATCGGGGTGGAAGTTTAGAACAAAGACAAAGTCTCCTTTTGAGTACATCAGAACCTTATCATCCTGATGTATCCATCTGCTGACCGTTTTTTTAGTCACGATCTCATTTTCTTTGAGAAGAGCGATCATTGCGCAATCAAACGCTCCAAGCTCACCATAGCGAAGATTTTTATCATCCAACAAGCTCCACTGACGTCTGCAATAATGGTAGCTCCATCCGTTGCCCTCGCGCGGAAAATCGATCCACTCGGGATGTCCGAATTCGTTGCCCATAAAATTGAGATATCCCTCACCGGCAAGAGAAGCGGTAACAAGCCGTATCATCTTGTGGAGGGCAATTCCTCGGTCTATAACAATGCTCGGTGTAAACTTGCTCATATGAGTATACATCTCTGCGTCGCAAAGTCTGAACATTATGGTCTTATCTCCGACAAGTGCCTGGTCATGCGACTCTGCATATCCGATGTTTTTCTCTTTAGGTCTGCGCTGTGTAAGCTCATACCAAAGCTTCCACATATCCCACTCACAATCGGTACATTCCTTGAGTATTTTGATCCAAAGGTCAGGAACGCCCATTGAAAGCCGATAGTCAAATCCGATACCGCCGTCTGCAATAGGAAGTGCCATTCCTGGCATTCCCGACATATCCTCGGCAATAGTGATCGCATTTTTGTTTATGCTGTGCACAAGCTCATTTGCGAGTTGAAGGTAGGTCACAGAGTCAGTATCGGTATTAAGGGAAAAATACATACTGTAATCGGTAAACGCACTGCCAAGCCCGTGATCATAATAGAGCATCGACGTCACTCCGTCGAACCGAAATCCGTCAAAATGGAACACTTCCATCCAATATTTGAGATTTGAGAGTAAAAAGTGAAGCACCTCGTTTTTGCCGTAATTAAACAGTTTTGTACCCCAGGCGCTATGCTCTCCGCGCGCTCCCTCGTGGAAGAACTGATACACCGTTCCGTCAAACTCGCATATTCCCTCGTTGGTATTCTTTACCGCATGGGAATGAACGACGTCAAGCAACACTGCGATACCCATTTCGTGAGCGCGGTTTATAAGCTTTTTAAGGTCATTTCCGCATCCGTATTTTGAAGATGCCGCAAAAAAGTTGGAGACCTGATAACCGAACGAGCCGTAATACGGATGCTCCATCACAGCCATTATCTGCACCGTATTATACCCCGCCGCTTTTATACGCGGAAGAATATTATCTGTAAATTCACCGTATGTGCTGATCCTTCCCTCTTCGCCCGCCATACCTATATGGCATTCGTAGATAAACGGCGTCTTTTCGGGCACAAAGCCATCATCTGTCCAATCAAACGAAGCAAAAGTATCTTCAAGTTCCGCGCACCAAAGATATGTCACGGGATCCTGCACGACCCTTGTGGCATAAAGAGGAATGCGGCGAAGCATCTGAGAATCCTTTACAACTATTGCCTGCACCTTTTGACCTATTCTGAGAGAGTTACGACCTTTGATACAGATCTCAAATACGCCGTTCTCCTTTCTCTCCATAGGATATGCATAAGTATCCCAATTGCAAAAATCGCCCGTGAGATACATCGCATCTGCCGCAGGTGCCCATTCCCTGTACACCCAGCCGTCGTCGGTCATATGAAATCCGAAAAATTTGTATCCGTTTGCAAAATCCGCAAGCTTGCCCCTTGCTCCGACAAGCTCTTTCTTTTTGTTTTTATATAGCTGCACCCTTTCGTCAATATATTTTTCATAGGGCGCAAGATAAGGGTCGATCGCAAGAATCTTCTTTTGTTTTTTCTCTGACATTTCGATACCCCCATTTTATGTTTTGTTCTATTGTATCTCTTCTAACAAAAAGCCACAATTGTCAAGTGTAGCATTTTCCTTGTCAAAGGATGCTCTTTCACAAAAAACAACCTTTCCCGTAAGAGCGATCGTTGCGGGCTCTCCAATGTTGACATAGGCACGGCAAAGCTTGTTTAGATATCTTCGCTCAATTACAACGTTTCCTTTGCCGCATCTGTTTACAACCGTATTGCCTTTTATAAGAGCAATATTTGATCTGCGAAACTTTGATACACGGACGAAAAATTCACGTACAGCATTATCTTCGACTTTATCCCAGCGAAAATAAGAGCGGCAGAAAGGATCTTCAAAGCCTTCCGTGCCAAGTTCGTCCCCATAGAATATACAAGGCATACCGGGAAGAACAAACTGCAAGAATGTTGCCGCACGAAGCCGCGCGAGAGCAATAGTGCGCGACTGCCCGGACATCAGATATCCGGCGCGCGCTCTCTTATCCTTTGGTGCTTCTTCAGGGGAAAACACAGACAGAATACGCGGTGTATCGTGTGTAGAGAGCATATTCATCAGTGTATGAAGAACCTCTGCGGGATAATTCTCGGCTATAGTCATAACCGTCTCGGAAAACGCTTTGCCGTCGTCTTTCCCCGAAACATAATCAATTATCGCAGTCCTGAAGGGATAATTCATAACCGAATCAAGCTCACCGCCCGTAAAATAATGTCTACGGCGTCCGTAGCTGATCTTATTTGAGGCATCTTCCCAAACTTCACCGATAAGAAGCGAATCGGGATCGATCCCTTTTAGTCGTGCCCGAAAATCCGAGATAAACTCATCGGGGAGTTCATCGGCAACATCAAGACGGAAGCCATCCGCGCCCGCGCGTATCCAATGCGCAAGCACGCTATCCTCGGAATTTATCAAAAAATCTCGAAAGCTTTTGTCATTTTCGTTAAGGCAAGGCAGAGTCTCTATTCCCCACCAGGAAGTGTAGTCGTCGGGATAATGCTTGAAATCGTACCAAGAACGGTACGGTGACGCAGGATCGTGATATGCACCGCCTCCGAAGATATCAAGTTTGTCAAAATACCTGCTGTTGCTGCCCGTGTGCGAAAAAACGCCGTCGAGGATGATCTTCATTCCTTTTTTGTGAGCTTGGTCACAAAGATACGAAAGATCCGCTTCTGTTCCGAGCAGCTCATCTATCTTCATATAATCGGCCGTATCATATCTGTGATTCGACCAAGCCTTGAAGATCGGATTAAGATATATCACCGTAACGCCAAGCTCCGACAGATAATCAAGCTTATCGGCAATACCGCGAAGATTTCCTCCGTAAAAATCGCAATTCTCGATCTCCCCTTCTTTGTTGGGAAGAAAATGCGGTACGTCGTTCTTATCCGAATGCACCCAAAAGGGTTCAAGCTTACCTGAAGTATCGCACTCCCCCGATTGATTGAAGCGATCCGGGAAGATCTGATACATTACCGCGCCGGAATATTCTTCGGGAATATGAAAATCCGCAGGAATACAGGAAAGCTGCCAAAGCTCTCCATCTTCCATATTTGTCATATCATATCCTTGGCGGTACAGCGAGAACTCCTCGTTTTTCGTTGTTATACGAAAATAGTAAAAAAAGAGTGCGCTCTCCGCCAAAGAAAAATTACAGGAATATATCTCATACTCACCCATATCCTCGGTCTTTTTCATTGAGAAAGACGCATACTCGTCGTTATTTTCATAAAGAAAAACAAGTCTGACATCCTTGGTCTTGCAGGAACGCGGAATATGGATCGATATTCTACATTTTTGCCCTTCGGTAAGAGTACCGAAGGGCGATTTGAAGTTTGTGTCTTTACTGTTATAAAGTATACGCATTTTACATTTTCCAAATGTCGTTTGCATACTCAAGGACAGATCTGTCTGCCGAGAATATGCCTGCTTTTGCGATATTGCAGAGCGACATCGACATAAATTCATTTTTGTTAAGGTATGTCTCACCGACCTCGAGCTGTGCGCGCCTGTAATCGGCAAAATCGGCAATAGCCATATATCTGTCGGCAATACCGAATCTGTCTGTAAGAAGAGAAGCCGCGATATCATCAAAACGACGTCCGAGCACACCCGATGTGAGCATATTTATAACGTCCGCGAGCGCGGGATCCGCTGCCAAGAAATCCTTGGGATAATACCCTTTTGCCCAGAGCTCATTTACTTGATCGACGTTCATACCAAACAGGAACATATTGTCTTTGCCCACCTGTTCACATATCTCAACGTTTGCACCGTCCATCGTACCGAGCGTGATGGCTCCGTTTATCATAAGCTTCATATTTCCCGTGCCGGATGCTTCCTTGCCCGCAATAGATATCTGCTCGGATATCTCAGCCGCAGGAACGATAAGCTCTGCAAGCGAGACCTTATAGTCCTCGATAAACACGACCTTGAGCTTGTCGTGCGTTACGGGATCGGAGTTAAGAAGATTCGAGACAGCGGAAATGAGACTGATGATCTGTTTAGCCATATCATAGCCCGCAGAAGCTTTCGCAGCGAAAATGAACGTACGCGGAGCAAATTCTTCATTGGGATGGCTCTTGATGTGATTGTACATATAAAGGATCTGAAGCACGTTGAGAAGCTGACGCTTGTACTCGTGAAGTCTCTTTATCTGTACATCAAAGAGCGAAGACGGATCAACGTTTACGCCGTTCTTTTCTGCAATGTACGCGGCAAGTTTGCGCTTATTGTCAAGCTTGATCTTTGCAAGATCCGCGAGAACGCCCTTATCATCCTTATACTTGAGCAGCTTTTCAAGATCGGTCGCATTCTTTTTAAAGCCGTCACCGATAAGCTCGGTAAGATAGGATGTGAGACCGGGATTGGACTGGCAGAGCCAGCGGCGGTACGCGATACCGTTAGTTACGTTGCAGAAGCGGCTCGTATCCATTCTGTAATAATCGGCAAATATGCTGTCCTTAAGGATCTCTGTGTGGAGCTTGGATACTCCGTTTATCATATGACAGCAAGAGAGACAAAGATTCGCCATACGCACTTCTCCGCCGCCGATAACAGCCATATATTCGATCTTACCGAAGTCACCGGGATAGAAAGCATTAAGCTTTTCTCTGAAACGGCGGTCGATCTCCTTTACGATAGCGTAAACTCTCGGGAGCTGCTCTTCAAATAGCCACTCGCTCCAGCGCTCCAGCGCCTCGCTCATAACCGTGTGGTTGGTATACGAAAGCGTGTTTTCGCATATAGACCAAGCCTCATCCCAGCCGTAACCGTGTTCGTCCATAAGCAAACGCATAAGCTCGGGTACGCAGAGTGCGGGATGCGTATCATTTATGTGTATCGCAACATAATCGGCAAGATTGGAATATGTCTTGTGCTTTTTATAATGTTCCTTCAAAATACTCTGCAAAGAAGCGCTTACAAGCAGGTACTGCTGTTTAAGACGCAACCTTTTACCCTCTATATGATTGTCTGCGGGATAGAGCACCTTGGAGATGACCTCAGCCATAGTGTTCTGTTCAAGCGAGCGGACATATTCTCCGCGCGAGAACGCCCCCATATCGAAGCTCGGTAATTTTGCGCTCCAGAGAACGAGTTTATTTACGGCCTTACAGTTATAACCCGAGATGTACATATCGTACGGCACGGCTATAACGCTCTGATAATCGGTCTGTGCGACGCGGAACTTTCCGTTGTCATGCCATTCGGTGACTTTTCCGCCGAATTTTATTTCGTAGCTTTCGTCAGATCTCGGCTGCAGCCACACTTCTCCGCGTTCAAGCCAGTTGTCGGGAAACTCAAGCTGCCATCCGTCAACTATCTTCTGTTTGAAGATACCGAACTCATAGCGGATCGAAAAACCCGTTGCGGGAAGATCATTACCCGTGAGCGAATCAAGATAACAAGAGGCAAGTCGTCCAAGACCTCCGTTACCGAGTCCCGCATCGGGATCAAGCGCGTAGATGTCATCTATGTCAAAGCCCTGAGTCTTCATTATCTTTCTGAAATCTTCTTCAAGACCTAAGTTATACAGGTTGTTGCGCAAAGACGTACCGACCAAAAACTCCATAGACATATAGTACACTTTCTTTCTGTCCGTGGCTCTATACGAGTCTTTGTACTCCTTCCTCTTTTTTGCAAGCATCTCGCGAAGCAATGTGCAGAGCACCTTATACGCCTGTTTTTCGGTCGTGTCTGCGATAGTGCAGGAAAAAAGTCTTATAGCTGTTTCGTTGAGTTTAGTCAGCAGTTCTTCTTGTTTTCTTTGCATTGTGTTGGGTTCTCCTTTGGTGGTTATGCGTTATTTATCAGATTGTTGTAAAGCTCCATATACTCGCCCGCGGGCACCTTCCACGAGAAATCGGTCCTCATACCGTTATCCGTGACCTTTGCCCAAGCGCCCTT
>CAYZHW010000047.1:0-10651 GCA_964478105.1 uncultured Lachnospiraceae bacterium
TACCCTCGTTACCTTTTGCAGTAATGGAATAACCGTCTACCACACATTCTGTAACGCCTTGTTGCGACATTATTCCCTCAGCGTAGAAATCGTACAGGTTTTTTCCGTATTTTGTCAGTGTTACGGACGAAATGTCTTCGATACGCTCCCCCTTTACCAAATACGGTGTCATACTTCCCGAATAGCTTTCATCGGATACGACGAACTGTACAGTTATTCTCGCATCACTTACCGCTTCTGAGAGCTCAAAGGCTCTTGAATAAGAATCAACACCGCTTATATTCTCATTCAATATCCACTCGCCTGTTTCGTTGTTTTTTATGCGGAGCATTACAGAATCCCCGTCAGTATAGCTCGAAGACAGCGAAAATCCGCCTATCGAATATACCCCCGCATCAAGACTTACATTTCCCAATGCGAAAGCCAGCCCGCCTGTTGCCCTTCCGTCGACAGTAACGGTGCCGTCCTTCTCCGAGAAGCTTACCCCGTTTATCTCAGCATCGGTGCTGACATACGGATACGGCATAAGATCTTCCTGCTTTACCGACACAGAAAGTTCGTGCTCGACAGGTGAAACATCATCGATCTTCAAATAAACGCCTGCGGTCTCACCCACAAGTGCGTTGCTGTACGTGCGCGGGTCAATGGTGTTTGCCGCGCTCTCTGCGGCGTTTTTTGCTTCTTGCGCCAAAACAGCGCTTGATGTTGCGCTCTCTTCCGAGAGCTTGCTTGACTCAGCGGCAGAGACGGCTGCCGCACTTGCTTTTTCTGCCGCAAGAAGCGAGTTTTGCGCCGCGCTTGCCGACGATGCGGCGCTCTGTGCGTATGCCTTGGTCGCTTCGGAGTTTATATTGTTTTCGTTTATGAGTTTTTCGCACTCGGAGGCAGACTCAGCCGCACTTTCTGCGGCAGATTGTGCATCTGAGAGTTTGGCCAGCATCTGATCGAACACGCTTTCCGTCGGTTCGCCTGCGTTGACCGAAGCGGGGTCAAGCGTGTCGATCACCTGAAGCATTCCCGAGACAGATATTATCGTATTCTCCCCATCGGTACCCGATATGATATATCTGGCCTGCCCCGCCTTGCACATTACCTCATAGGGTATCTTCAAAAACGTTTCCGAGCCGAGCACGACCGAGACCGCCGCACCGCCGTCGGCGGGATAAAAACTGACCGTCTTGGAAAGACCGTCCCAGCACTCGTCAAATTCAAGCTCAAACACCGCTTCTATTCCGTAGCTGCCGCGTGTACCCGCAAAGGCGACCCTTGGATACACGTCAAATTTGTTTGCACATATTTTCATAGATCCACTCCTTTTTTGCCGCCGGACCTTGCCGTCATACAGATTTTACCGCAAACGCCGTGAGAAAGCAATTCCAAGAGAGTGAGACAATGGTATCAAAAACCGCCCCGCAGATCTGCGGGGCGGTAAGGTTTAACCTTCTCGGTATTCAAGCGGAGGAACACCCATATTATTTTTGAACATCTTACTGAAAAAATGCGGGTCGGGATATCCCACGATAAGACCTATCTGCTTTACACTCAGGTCGGTCGTGCGAAGCAGCTCCGCGGCGTGACGCATACGGAGCTCGGTTATGTATTTTCTCGGAGATCTTCCCGTTGCCTTGGTAAACAGAGTGTGATATCGGGAATTGCTCAGATTATCCATAGCCGCAAGAGAAGGAATTCGTATATCCTCGGTATAAGAAGCATTGATATAGGCAAGCGAGCGGGCTATGGGCGTCTCTTTTTCGTCTGTTTTGCCAAGAGCGACAAGAATGCGTATCAGCGTCGCAGCAAGCGAGTGCTCGTACAGTTCTTCCCCTTTGGAAAAAATATCAAACATCTCGCGAAATCCTGCGATCACGCGCGTATCGCACGAGCGCGACTCGCGGATCGCGGGCAGGCTGTCAAATCCGGTTTCACAAAGATAATAGAGCGCGTGAGAGCCCGTAAAGTGCACCCACATATACGAAAGCGGCTCACCTTTGCCGTCGTAACTGTATCGGTATTTATAGCGAGGCGGAAAAATAACGGCATCTCCCGCCGACACCGTCTTTGTGCCGCAGGGGGTATCGACGTTAAGCTCGCCGCCTGTAATATACATAAGATAATAATCAAGTCTTCCGTCGGTATTGTGTGTTGTAAAAGCAAAACCCGTATCAAGATTTCCCGTGCAGTTCACGATGACGGGAGCGGCATCCGAGGCAAGACTTCCGGAATTCATAGCATTCGGCTCAGCACCGTGATCGGCATAATAGGACAAATTTTTCATAAGTTCCCCCAAAAGCAGTAAAAAAATACACGAATATAACAGATTAATATCTTGACTTTATGATAAAAAAAATCATATCATAGTATCAAATAAATGTCAAGGGATGTGATTTTTTGGCAAACGGAAAGAAAAGGCTGATACTCATCGGTGCAGGCTCAAGAGGAAAAAGATACACCGACAAAGCACTGCTTTTCCCCGACAGGTATGAGGTAGTAGCAGTCGCCGAGCCTATAGAAAACAGGCGCGAGCACATAAAGGAGCTCCATTCCATTCCCGACGAGCTATGCTTTGAGTCTTGGGAAGAACTGCTTGCGCTCCCCAAAATGGCTGATGCGGCAATAATCGCGACGATGGACCGCGATCACCTCGCTCCCGCTCTTGCTGCGATACGCAAGGGATACGACCTGCTTCTTGAAAAACCTGTATGTCCCACTCCCGAAGAGTGTTACATCGTAGAAGAGGAAGCCAAGAAATACGGCACAAAGGTGCTCGTTTGCCACGTGCTGCGCTTCACGCCCTTTTTCCGCACCATAAAAAGGATCATAAACGAGGGCAGACTCGGACAGATAGTAAACATCCAGCACCGCGAAGATGTGTGGAACGTACACCAGACTCACAGCTTTGTGCGCGGCAATTGGGGGAATACAGAAAGATCATCCTGTATGATACTGCAAAAATGCTGTCACGATATGGACATTCTGCAGTGGCTCATCGGTAAAAGATGCACACGTGTGCACTCCTTCGGTTCGCTTACATATTTTACACCCGAAAATGCCCCCGAAGGTGCTCCCGACTATTGTCTTGACGGATGCCCGCATTCAGCCGTCTGCCCGTATGACGCCAAAAAGGTATATCTTGATAACGCAAGCAACTGGTTCCGCACGACAAGCTCCCGCACAGTGGATCCGACCGATGCCGATATTGAGCACGCGCTTTGCACCACGCAGTACGGGAAGTGCGTGTTCAAGTGCGACAACGATGTAGTCGACCATCAGGTCGTCAATCTTGAGTTTGAGGGCGGTGTAACGGTCAGCTTCTCGATGTGCGCCTTCAACGAGGGCGGGCGTTTCATAAACATTATGGGAACGAAGGGCGAACTCAGAGGAAGCTTTGACGATCCCGAGCTGACGCTCTACGACTTTCTCTCGAAGAATACCGTAAAGATACCCGTGTCCGACAAGGCATCCGACGGTACGATATCGGGCGGGCACGGCGGCGGTGACGACGGTATAATGGTCGCGTTCTACGACCTGCTCACGGGCAAGGACGATTTCTCACTGTGCGGACTTGACGAATCTGTCGACAACCATATGATCGCTTTTGCCGCCGAAGAATCAAGGCTCACGGGCAAAGTGATCGATCTTGAAGAATACAAAAAAGCACACAGACCGTAAAAAGATCGGTGCCGTACGGCACCGATCTTTTATTCATTATACATTACTTTTGCGCGTCTAAGCGCCATCACGACTATCGGCACAAGGAGAATATGGCAGATGATACCCGGGACGGCGTTTGTAAACGCGCCCGCAAGAAACATCGAAAACGAAAACTCTGTGTTCTGTATTCCAGCAACAAGATATCTTACCGCACCCCAAGCGGCGCGCCCCGCGAGCATCGCACCGGCAAGCGAAACATATATGTAGGGTATCTTCTTCGGCAAAAGCTTATAAAGCGATCCGGCACAGAGTCCGTACACCGCAAGCTCGGGCGCCATACAAACGGCATCGGGGAACATAAGCGGCATACCGAAAATAAAGCTTCTGAGTATAGGCGCCGCAAGTCCGACAAGAGCGCCGTAAGGCGCACCGCAGACAAATCCGCAGATAAATACGGGAATATGCATAGGCGAGAGCATCTTGCCTATCTGCGGTATCTGCATCGTAAGAAACGGAAGCAAGAGACAAAGGGCAAGAAAAAGCCCCGAAAACGTTATCTTTTTAAGATGTTTGTTCATCGTGATCTCCTAAAATAAATAATAGGGCATCGGCCCTCTTCCAAGGACAGATACCCTTCATAAGTACAATAGTAATTATTAGATAAACGGCTTCGGCCGTGCGTGCCGTCTTCATAACGGCTCTATAATCTTACCATAAAAAGCTCACTTTGTCAAGCAATTGTTTATCTCGGCGACAACGCTCTTTATCATATTTCCCATAGAAAGATCGGACACACCGACGATTATGTTGTTGCAGTGATTGACAGGAATAAAAAGCTTTTTCGCATCAGACCGTCCGACAGCAACCGCCATAGCAGCAGTGACCTCACCGAAAAGCGAATCGGCGACGACGATACCGATAGGTCCGACTATAACATCTGCCTTTCTTGCGTTGACGATGACCGCGTTCTCGCCCGTAGCGCCGTTGTCCGCACCTGCTTTGAGCATTGCGGCGGTAGCTGTGGTGTTCGTCCCCACCGCGATGATACTCGCGTCAATACTCTCGGCTCTCACGCCCGATATCACCTGAGCGCCTATACGTCCGCCCTGCCCGTCTATTACAAGTATATTCATTTTCATCTCTCCAAACAAATTATTAAAATAATGATAACACAAATAATAAAAAATATCAATACTTGAGCGCACGGTCATTGACAAAGAGAGCAAAAAATATTACAATAAAAAGAGTAGCTAAAAAAGAGCGGCTGCGTGAGTATTTTGGCCAATCAAATATAAAACGATGCATTTCACGCGCAAATTCGACCAAAAAGGGCCCGTCCCATTTTTGTTTCAAGAAAAACACGTCGAATTTCAAAACTTTTTTGCCACCGCTTTAGGCGGCGGAATGGAGATTATTATGAGAGATTACAGAGCCGAATTTGAGGACCGCGTCGCGTTTATAAAGAAATTGCTTGACGAGAGCGGTGCGCGCGGCATCGTTTACGGGAACAGCGGCGGCAAGGACTGTGCGCTAGTCGGTATATTATGCAAAGCGGCGTGTGATAACACTCTCGGCGTTATGATGCCCTGCGAATCGGCGCGCAATTTCGGCGAGGATATGGCCGATGCCATCGAAGTGTCGGAAAAGTTCGGCATCGAGCACCGTACAGTAGACATCACAAACGCAAAAAAGGCAGTTGTCGAGGCGCTTGACGGCATCACCGAGCTCAACTCTATGGCACTCACAAATATTGCTCCCAGACTTCGTATGACCACCCTGTACGCGATCGGTGCCGCCGAAGGCAGACTTGTCGCGGGTACGGGGAACCGAAGCGAGCGCTATATGGGGTATTTCACCAAGCACGGCGACGGCGGATGCGATTTCAACCCCATCTCCGATCTGACGGTGCGTGAGGTCTACGAATTTCTCACCTACCTCGGCGCTCCCGAAAACATTATAAAAAAAGCTCCCTCGGCAGGTCTGTTTGAAGGCCAGACCGACGAAGCCGATATGGGCGTCACATATGACGCGATAGACGATTACATTCTCTTCGGCAAAGTAAACGAAGCCGACAAGGCTATAATCGACCGCTATCACAAGAGAAGCGCGCATAAGCTCAAAATGCCCGCGCTTTACGAAGATACGCTATGACGGTAAACGATATTATAACCGCACTTTGCGCGGCAGGAATAGACGAAGCCGAGCACGAGGCTATCCTTTTGGCAGAAGCCTTTTCGGGCAAGGATGCCGATCTGCTCCGTCTCAACAAAAATGAAGAAATAGGCTCACCCGAGCTTGACAAGGCGCTTATGCGCAGACTTTCGCGCGAGCCGCTCCAACACATTCTCGGGAAGTGGTATTTTTATCGGGAGGAATACAAGGTCTCGCGCGATTGTCTCATCCCGCGCGCCGACTCGGAAATAATTGTTGATTACGCGGTAAAAAATCTGCCCCGCGGCGCGCGTTTTCTCGATCTTTGCACGGGAAGCGGATGCCTTGCGATCTCGACGCTTGTTTCGCGCCCCGACTGTACTGCGGTCGCAGTTGATATATCCGAGCCTGCGCTCGCACTTGCACGTTATAACGCCAAGCATAACGGCGTAGCAGAGCGAATAGAATTTATATGCGCGGATATTATGGCAGATGAACTTTCACAGCTTGGAAGCTTTGACGCGATAATATCAAATCCGCCCTACATTCCGACGCGCGACCTTTCTTCTCTTTCTCCCGAGCTCTCATATGAGCCGAAGATCGCACTTGACGGCGGTGATGACGGACTTGTCTTCTACAAAAAGATACTGTCCGACCTCAAGAGTCTTGTACGTAGCGGCGGAGTCATAATATTCGAGATCGGATACGATCAGGGCGAAGCGCTGCGCACTCTTGCAGAAAAAGAAATACAGATCGTCAAGGACTACGGCGCAAACGACCGTATGGCGGTAATCAAGATATAAATAATACACAAAGAAGGTATTTACTTATGAAAATAGTAGTTCTCTCCGGCGGACTCACCCCCGAGCGCGAGGTCGCGCTCACATCGGGAAGCCTTATTGCAAACGCACTTCTCGAGCGCGGTCACAAGGTCGTGCTCTGCGACATATACGAGGGCGCGCCCACATCCGATTTCGACGCGCTCTGCGATACAGAAAAAAGGTATTCCCACTCTGTAAAAGAGGAAGTTCCCGACCTTGAAGCGATAATTGCCGCGCACGGCGGCAGACGCACCGAGATCGGAGACAACATACTCGAGTTATGCCATCAGACCGACGTTGTTTTTATCGCTATGCACGGCGGTATGGGAGAGAACGGCAAGCTCCAGGCAACACTCGACAACTACAACATAAAATACACGGGTTCGGGATATCTTGCAAGCGCGCTTGCTATGGATAAGGATCTCACAAAGCAGATAATCTCACGCGTCGGTGTTCCCAACGCGAAATGGATACTCTTTGACACGCACGACGATATTGCAAAGATCGAGAGCGAGATCGGACTCCCCTGTGTCGTCAAGCCCTGTTCCTGCGGCTCAAGCGTAGGCGTATCGATCGTAAATTCAAGAGAAGAGCTCGCATCAGCGCTCGCGCTTGCGCGTGAGTGGGAAGACCTCGTTCTCGTCGAAGAAAAGATCGAGGGACGCGAATTCTCGCTTGGCGTGCTCGACGGTACAGCACTCCCCCCTATCGAGATAATCCCGCTTGCCGGCTTCTACGACTACAAAAACAAGTACCAGGGCGGTCTTACGCGCGAGGTCTGTCCTGCAGATCTTACAGAGGCGCAAACAGCGCGCATATCCGAGCTTGCAAAAACGGTATTCTCTGCACTCCGCCTTTCGGGATATGCGAGAATAGACTTCATCCTCGGTCCCGACGGAGATTTTTGGTGTCTTGAGGCAAACAATCTCCCGGGTATGACCCCCACAAGCCTTCTTCCTCAGGAAGCGGCGGCGGCAGGCATCTCCTACGGCGAGCTTTGCGAGAAAATAGCCCTTCTCGGTCTTAATAAGAAATAAGGGGTACTTCAAAATGATAGGAATATTTGACAGCGGGCTCGGCGGGCTCTCGGCTCTCAAAGAAGCCAGACGCCTTATGCCCGATGCTGACATAGTATATTTCGGCGACACGGGCAGAGTGCCCTACGGTACACGTTCGCGCGAGATAATAATCAAATACGCGCTTCAGGATATGAGATTTCTTCTCACCTATCCGATCGAAGCGGTGCTTGTTGCCTGCGGAACTGTAAGCTCGACCGCACTCGACACCCTGCGTGCCATCTACGACATCCCGATACTCGGCGTCGTTGATTCTGCGGCAGAGGCGGCGGTGAAGGCAACAAAGAATAAAAAGATCGGCGTTATCGCCACGGGCGCGACCATACTTTCACATTCGTTTGAAAACAAGATACACGCCATCGACGAGAGCATCAAGGTCATAAGCACGGCTTGTCCGCTTCTCGTACCGCTCGTTGAGAACGGATACACCGACCCCGATGATCCCGTCACGCGCCGTGTGCTCAGTGATTATCTCACCGAGATAAAGGCAAGCAAGGCAGACACGCTTATTCTCGGTTGCACCCACTTCCCTCTCATAGCTCCCGCTATCGCGAAAGTACTCCCCGGTGTAACGCTTATAAACTCGGGGGCGGAAGCCGCAGGCGCGCTCTATGATATTGTCGGAGATAAAAAAGAGTCGGCAGAGACGAAATACTTTGTTTCCGACAATCCCGACAACTTCAGAAGCCTCGCTTCGCTTTTCCTTGAAAAGGACATCGGAGCTTCAACACAAAAAATAGATATAGAAAAATATTAAGAGGAGAGCATCAGCTCTCCTCTTTCTTTATTTGATTGCTTTCGCTGAGAACAACTCCCGAATCCGAGACCTGCACCACCGATATCGTGTATCCGTCTCTGAGCTTAACGCCTTCAACGGCAAGCGTGTTACCGTCAATATAAAGCGTTTCCTTTTCGTGTCCGTCAATACAAACAACGCTCCATTCGGTAAAGTTCTCACCCGTAACAAAAACCGTGTCGCCATCGGCAAAAAAGCCGTCTACCGTAATATCACGAATCCCCATCTTAAGCTCACTCGCACTGTAAACAGCATCGGCAAAATTTTCCCCGTAGAGCATATCGTATTCGATCATATGAAGATCGTCCTGATAATTCTTATTTTCGTCATACGACTGATTGATACGCGTGAGCGTTCCGCAGTTGTACCCTATAAGATCGAGCACGTGGGAAGAGAGCTGATAAGCCTCAAGATCGCGGTCGGTATTCTCTATTTCAAAATTCGACCAGATAACATACTCGGTCTGATGGATGCTTATACCGTCAAGGTCTGTCTGCTGAACTTCAAGCGGCGGCAGATGGTCGCCGTAAAGCACCGCCACCACAGGACGCTCGTAACTCTCAAGCGCACCTATAAGCGCGCCGACGAAATCATCGACCTCTTTTAGCTGATTAAGATAATACTGCGTAGGGTTGACCTCTTCGGCGGGTACGCCCGAGACCTTTATGTCATACTCGCATTTTATCTCTTCCTCTTGATATGCACCGTGCGGCTGTACCGATATCGCCCAGATAAACTGACTTTCATCCGATGAATCAAGAGCGTTTGTTATCTCGTCAAGAAGACACATATCCTTCGCCCATCCGCGGGGGTTGTAATCAAGATCCTGCATATATTCCATTGATGTAAAGCTATTAAATCCAAGATTTGCATACACCTTGTGTCTGTCATAGAACACACCTGTGTAATTATGGAAAGCGTGAGAAGTATAACCAAGCATACGAAGGTTATTCGGCAATGACTCACAGCTCTTATCCGAGAGTATTGTCATATAAGGATACTCGCCCGGTCCGAAATGATCGAGATTCATTCCCGTGAGCACCTCAAATTCAGTGTTTGCGGTTCCTCCGCCTATCGACTGCACAGAGAGATATCCCGACGGATAAGCCTCTGTAAGCGCCCTGAAATTAGGTATGACCGGTTCTGAGGTCTCAAGCCCTCTTATGAATTCTGGGTCAAAAAAAGATTCAAGCTGGATCATTATTATATCGGGTTTGATGTCCGTCTCGGCGCTCTTATCTGAGCCAAGCGATGATATGATAGTTTCAACAGCTTCCTTTGAATACCCCTCGGGTTCAGTAACGCCTGTATCAAGCAGACTGCACGAGAAGCAAAAGGCGAATCCGTAATTTTCGTACGCCTCTTCAAGATTGCTGAAATCATTTGAGAGCATCTCGGTCTCGATACCGACGACCGTTGCCGAGCCCACGGTCAGCATAGATACAAGAATAAGCGCCGCGGACGAGATCTTCTTTATCTTTGTGCGCGGATCTTTTTTCCAAAGAAGAACGGCAAGAACCACTATCGAAACTATTGCGGCAGCTATAAGCACGATCTGCCACCAGGTAAGATATGACGTGAAAAAACCGCCGCCCGCTTTTATGATGAAGAAATCGATCGCCGCAATGGGAGTTGCGCGAAACGATCGCACAACACCGTTTATTATACCGAGCACCATCCAGAACAAAAGTATGATGCTAAAGAAAAAATACTTACGGCGAAACAGCATCGCAAACGAAAGGGTCATAAAAATTATCAACGAGTTATATACGAATATCACGGGGCTGAGCACCATATGCGAAAGTCCCGCAAGTATCGAGCGTCTGCCAAGCGATTCTATAAACAGATTTACAAGCGGCGCGGCAACAATACAAAATATCAGCGGATGCCGCCCGATAGCCGCAAAAAAGCGATTTATTCTTTTCATATGCCACCGCTCCTCTCAGTAAAATTCGCAGTTATATTTTATCACAGCTTGCGTGCGCGTTCAATATGTTTTTTGTTAATTTAATATTTTTTTAATATCTTCCCTTCCGTATGCGAATACTAAAAAATAAAAAGGATATTTTTATGAACAATCCGTATCACGATCTGGGTATGCCCATAGGACTTGCAATGGAGTTGTCTATGAATATAGATGCTATGAATGTTTTTGC
>CAYZHW010000048.1:0-10567 GCA_964478105.1 uncultured Lachnospiraceae bacterium
ACTGATCTCGCGCGCAAAAGGTGCAAAGAGCAAAGACGAGATGAAAAGCATCGTCGATGCCGTCACCCATATTGAATTGACATAACCCCATCACAGGCAATGAGCAGGCAATATTCGTCTGCTCATTGCATTTCTTATCCGTTTTACCTTGTAAATGCGATTTTTTTGTTAATTTTACACTTTTTTCTTAAAATCACTTGACAAACCATTAAAATGCTGATATAATGTAAACAGTTAAATAAAGAAAACGTTTCTCCTACACAATGCTATATCCCAACCTGCCGAATACTCAGGGTCTATTCTCCTTTTTATCGGCAGGTTATTTTTATCCAAAATTACAAACAAAAAGCACCCATTGGTACGCCTGCTCTACAGCAGGCGTACCAATGGGTGCTTTTTCAAGTTCATTTGAGAAGATCCGGATCTGTATGATCCTTTATAAAGGTCTTGATATCAGAGAGCAGCTTCATATCGGCAATAGAAAAAGAAGAAAGTTCATCAAGATTCAAAAGATACCTTGGATCAATATTCAAGATCTGACATATCCGTCTCAATTGCGCGAGATTAGGTTCTTGAATATCTCTTTCTATTTTCGAGTAATTTGACTGATTCATAGGTATAAGCTTTGCTACTTCTGTCTGAGAAAGGTCCATATCCTCTCTCGCATTTCTTATTTTTTGACCGATTTTCATTTTCCACACCTCGACTCATTATAACATTTTTAATACCCATTGACAAATAAGTAAAATCGTGCTATAATAGAGATCAATAGTTAAAAATCGACTTGTTATGATCAAAAAATAATATTTTTAAATGGACAAAGAAAACTTTATTTACTAAGTATAATCCTTTTGGCTATACTTATACCGCTTATAATAATAACTTCAAAATAAAATGCAAAGATATATTTTACCGTTAGCAGTCCTTGCAATAATCATCTTACGGTTATCGGCAAGAGGCTTCTTTCTTCTTACATACAATATTTTTTCGTCTGTCCCTTCGGTATCTTATGTACGTGGAGCAGACAGTGCACTCATAGTGCTCGATACTAACCTTATACACCACGTCCGTATTGAAAAGCGCTTCAAAAAGGAGTTGCACCATTTCAATCTGAAGACCAATGTAGTTTCTTTGGGTTCTTCTATTTACAGCGGCACGGCGCTCTCATTTATCGCAATTGCGGCATATGAAGCGGCGCACGCGGTGCAATATTCAAAAGAGTATTTCAAGCTTAAAATCAGGAACAGTTTTATTATTGCTGTAAATATCTGCATATGGGTAAGTGTCCTTTTCATTTTGCTCGGACTTATACTTGACAACTCCATTGTCGTGCAATTTATTTGTGCTCTTTTCCTGCTTGTATACGCGGTATATCTGACAACGTTTTTGAGCGAATTTAAGGCAAGCTCCATCGCATTTTATGCACTAAAAAGAAGTAAAAGATTTTCAAAAAAATAGATCCCTGTGATAAGTTTCATTTTGTTCACCTCTGTTTTTTCAAAATAAAAATCTCCCGTGATCACGGGAGATTTTTATCGCTATTTTATTCTTACAAGTGTGTTTATACCTTCTTCTATCGACGACACGAGCGCGTCGATATCCTCTTCGGTGTTGAGATGCGAAAGACTGACTCTTATAGTACAATCCGCACTATGGGGATCAAGACCGTAGGATGTGAGCGTACTGCTCGGTCCCGATGAATGCGAAGAGCAGGCAGAACCGCTCGACACAAATATTTTGCGGGATGAAAGAAAATGCAGCATCGTCTCGCTTTTTATATCGGGAAGAGTAACACTCAGCACGTGAGGAGCGCATACCGGGGGAAGATTGAGCTTCACATCAAGAGATGAAAGCATTTCGACAAGCCTGCCGCGAAGAGTCCTCATATGAGACGCGTCCGAAGCAAATCCGAGACGTCCGAGCCTTGCAGCTTCACCGAATCCTGCAATTCCGATAGTATTCTCGGTACCCGAGCGAAATCCGTGTTCCTGTCCGCCGCCGAGCGTGACGGGGACGATTTTTTTTGCTTTTATTATCTCCGGGTGAATGTACAGTGCTCCCACGCCCTTTGGACCGTGTATCTTGTGCGAGCTGACGGTGACAAGGTCAGCACCCAGCTCAGCAGGAGAAAACCTCACTTTAAGAAACCCTTGTACAGCGTCACAATGTGTAACGGCATTGGGGCAGGTGCGCTTAACGAGCGAAAACGCGCGTTTCACGTCATAATGTGCACCCGTTTCGTTGTTGACGAGCATAAAGCTCACAAGAAGAACGTTTTTATCAAGTGCAGCGGCAAGCGCATCCATATCAAGCACGCCGCCCGCCGTAGGTATACGGATCAACTCGAATCCGTCCTCAGCAAGGCGCGCAAGTGTACCCGACACCGAGGGATGCTCGCTGTCAGAGGTAATTATCTTTATTCTGTCACGGCGCTTTTTCGCGTACGCGGTACCGATGAGCGCGAGGTTGTTCGCCTCTGTGCCCGACGCTGTAAAGACAAGATTCTCCGCCTTTGCTCCTCTGACTCCGAGTGCGGCAAATATCTCTGCTCTTGCAAAAGATACTACCTTCTCAGCGGCAAGTCCCGCGCTGTGAAGCGATGACGGATTGCCGTATATGTACGACGCTTCCAGCATCTTATCTCTTACAGAGGGCAGAAGCGGTGTCGTCGCGCTGTTGTCGAGATATATCTCTTTATCTGAACTTAAAATTGTCTGCAATTGCCTGTACCTCTTGCGTATGCAAATCAAAATTGTCTATGGGTGCGGTATATGTAAGCATATATATCATTCCGCCGTATTCCGCTATGTACTGCATAAATTTATAATCCTCACCCGAGACGTTTGCGGTAAAGATATACTTCCCTGCCGCGCGCTCGCCGAGAAGGGTGTTAGAGGTCTCGATGACCGTCATTGTCGGGAATGTCGCCTTATATTCCGCCTCAAAGGATGCCCAGTATTCCTCGACCGTCATATCGGTCTCGGGAGCATAGAAGAAGACCGAAACATTTGAGGGATCTTCCAAAGAGTAGTACGCGCTTGCATATTCGCTTGCCGCGCCGAGCGACCACGTGTTGGGCACATAGAGGCAGTATGCGACCTTATCGTTGGATGCAAGCTGCATACCGTCTGGCACGTCCGAATCAAACGCACACGCCGAAACGCCGAGGCAAACGAGTGCGATAAGCAGTATAGAAATAATCTTTTTCATTTTTATACCAGTCCTTAATTCTTTTTTATTAATTGTACACCCGATCTTTCGGGATATCAACACTATTTTGTAAATTAATTATCCAAGATCGAGGCTGCGGCACTGAGAATGCCTATCTTTCCGCTTTCATATGTAAGTCCGCCCTGGAAGAACGCCGTATAGGGCGGACGGATAGGTCCGTCGGCAGAGAGCTCGATAGATGCGCCCTGCGTAAAGGTTCCCGCCGCCATAATCACCTGATCGGAGTAGCCGGGCATATCCCACGGCTCGGGTGTGACGTATGCGTCAACCGGAGAGCCCGCCTGTATTCCTCGGCAGAATGCGCAAAGTCCCTCGGCAGTGCCAAGTTTGACAGCCTGAATTATATCGTGCCGCACCGTATCCCAAGAGGGCTCGACATCGTAACCGAGTGCCGAGAACATGTATGCCGCAAAGTGCGCAGTCTTAAGCGACTGAGCTACCGTGTGAGGTGCGTAGAAAAATCCCTTGTACATACTTTTGTTCTGTCCGAGAGTCGCGCCAACCTCGCCGCCCACGCCGACCGACGTAAGTCTGTAGCTTGCAAGCTCTACGGCCTTCGCGCTTCCCGCAAGATATCCGCCCGACTCCGCCATACCGCCGCCGGGATTTTTTATGAGCGAGCCAATGATAAGATCTGCACCGAAATGCGTCGGCTCGTATCTGCCCGTAAACTCACCGTAGCAGTTATCTACGACCACGTATGCATCTGTAAGCGGACGAACGAGCGTGACAAGCTCTCCGATCTCCTCGGACGAGAGAGTCTTACGGTTAAGGTATCCCTTAGAGCGCTGAACGAACACCATCTTAAGTCTCTTGCCGCACTCTTCAATTCCACGCTTTATGGCGTCCATATCAAGTCCGCCGTCATCCGCAAGCTCTATCTGCCTGTATTCGACTCCGAAATCGGCAAGCGAACCGTTACCCTCTCGGCTTGCGATGACCTCGTCAAGCGTATCGTAGGGTTTGCCCGTGACCGAGAGCATAATGTCACCCGGACGGAGAAGTCCGAAAAGTCCTATAGTGAGTGCCTGCGTTCCGTTGACGATATTGTGGCGTACGAGCGCCGCCTCGGCGTCAAATACGCGGGCATATATCGCATCGAGTGTATCCCTTCCCTTGTCATCGTAACCGTAGCCGCTCGTCCCCGCGAACATCGCATCGGACACGCGGAACTCCGAGAATGCGTCAAGCACTCTTGCGGTGTGATAGAAGGATAGCTCATCTATTTTTTCAAAATAAGGCTTGAGTTTCTCTTCCGCCTCGGCGGCAAGAGAAAGCAATCTGTTCGAAAATTCCATTTTTACTCCTTATCGGCTTTCGCAAATTCAACGCACAGCGAAACGCACGCATCGACGTCGCCGAGGTCCATAGTCTCAACACCCGAATGGATGTATCTTGTGGGGATAGAAAGCGCACCGGCACGACAGCCTGCGCCCGCCATCTGCATCGAGCTTGTGTCTGTTCCGCCGTATGTCAGTATCTCTGTCTGGTACTTGATCTTCTTTTCCTTTGCAATCGAGGTGAGCATCTTAACAACACCCGCGTCACAGATCACAGAGGAATCCTTGACCTTTATTGCCGCGCCGTCGCCGAGCGAGACCGCCATAGGCTTTGCGCCGAGCGCGTCGCCCGTGCCCGTAACATCAAGCGCGATGCCGTAATCGGGAGCGATGGCGAATGCCGCCGTTTTTGCGCCGCGGCAGCCAACTTCCTCTTGAACGGTGAATACGAAGTAAATATCGTCGCCTGTCTTATCAAGCTTCTTTGCGGTCTCGATAAGAACCGCACAGCCAATTCTGTCGTCAAACGGCCTGCCCGCAACGCGTTTGCCCATAAGGCGTGTATATGAGGGCGTAACCATAAAATAGTCACCTATCTTGACCTTTTTCTCGGCCTCTTTGCGGTTTTTTGCGCCGATATCAACATAAAGCTTGTCCACGGCAAGCTCTGCCTTTTCGATCGATGCATCGGGAACGATAACGCCTGCAATGCCGCTCTCGAAAACGACGGTCGAGTATGCTGTAGCTATAGCAGAAATACCGCCGATGGGAGCAAAACGCACAAATCCGCTTTCCTCTATAAATGTGGCAATAAAGCCTATCTCGTCCATATGTGCGGCAAACATTACCTTCTTTTTATTTTTTGCCGAACCGTTCTTCTTTGCAATAAGGTTGCCGAGTGCGTCGGTGTACACTTGGTCAACATAAGGAGTAATGATATCCGCGATAGTTTTGGATATTCCCTCTTCTCTTCCCGAAATGCCGGGCGCTTTTATAAGTTTTTTTATAAGCTCTGTCATTATTATAATCTCCATTCAACAGTTTTTGAAATTCGCGTGTTTCTTTTAAAACGAAAATGGGTTGGGCCTCATTTTCAGCGAATTTGCGCGTGAAATGTATCTGCTAAAAGTGTGAAGCTCGAAAATTTCACGCTATGCTCCTAACCAATTATCATTCAACTCATCAAAAATTGCAAGTACAAGATCCTTCATCGCGAACATATCGCCCTTATCGATCACGCAGGTCGCGCTGTGCAGGTATCTTGTCGGTGCCGAGAGCGCGATACAGCGCACGCCCGCGCCGCTCTTGTGAATATGTGCGGCATCGTTTCCTCCCGAAACGAACTTTTTGACCTGGCACTTTATGCCGTTTTTCTTAGCTGTATCAAGCGCAAGACTGAAAAATTCTTTGTTGTATATCGTACCGCGGTCGGCTATCGAGAGCACACCGCCATCACCGACCTTGGCAACGCGTGTGGATTCGGGCACGTCCGCGATATCGGCGATCGCCGTTGTCTCAAGGACTATTGCAAGATCGGGGGCAATGATGTTTGCCGCGACCGTCGCGCCCGAGAGTCCGAGCTCTTCTCTTGTAGAAAATGCGAAGCACACGTCGAAATCGAGATTCTTCTTCTCAAGCTCACGGATAAGCTCTATCATTATCGTACAGCCGAGTCTGTCGTCGAGCGCCTTGCTCTTCACGTTCTTGTTGTCTTTTCCGAATTCAACAAAATCGGAATCAAAAGTGCCGAAGTCGCCTATCTTCACGTATTTCTCGGCGTCTTCTTTATCGGCGGCTCCGATGTCGATGTACATCTTATCCTTGGGCGTCGCCTCTGCTCTTTCCTTTGCAGTCTGCAGATGTATCGGCTTGCTTGTGATAACGCCCTTGACATCGCCCGAGTCGGTAAGTATCACTACTCTGTGTGAGCAGAGCACCCTGTCGTCGATTCCGCCGACGCACGAAAAATGAAGATATCCGTCATCGTCGATCCTGTTTATCATAAATCCGACCTCGTCCATATGTGCCGAGATCATAAGCTTCTTCTTGCTGTCTTTGCCCTTGACGGTCGCGATAACGTTGCCGATCCTGTCACAGAGCACCTCGCAGGGCAGGTCTTCGAGCTCTTTTTTTATCGCATCTGCCACGCGGAACTCGTATCCCGAGGGGCCGTGGATCTGTGAAAGACTGCGAAGCGAGTCCATCATTCTCTTTTCACTCATCTCGAAAACTCCTTCCCTATATTTTTATCTGTTATAACAGCGCGGACAAGCTCTGCAAGTCCCATAGCGTCATCAAGATTAATTACCTCGCTGTAGGTATGCATACTCTTCAGGGGCAGACTGAATACAGCCGAGGGCACACCGTATCTTGTGAGTCCCACGACGTTGCCGTTTGTGCCCGTGTTGGATGCTTCAACTATTGTCTGGAGCTTAAGCTCCTTTTCTTTTGCAAGCTCTATGACCGCACGGGTGAGCTTGTAATCGGTAAGCGCCGAATACGAGATCGAAGGGCCCTCGCCGAGTTTGAGCGTCTCTTCCTTTTTGGTGTCGGGCGTGTACGCAAAATTCACGTCAAGCACGAGCGCAAAATCGGGATCTATCGCGTATGCACCCGTTCTGGCGCCTACAAGACCGATCTCTTCGCGCGAGGAGAGCATCAGGTACACATCACCCGCAAGCTCTTCGCGCGCCGCCTTTGCGATACCGTAGACGGCGCAAGCGCCGCAGCTCTTATCATCAAAGCCCTTGCCCGATATCTGATTACCGAGCAACTCTGTATAAACGGGTGCAAATCCGACAGGCGTACCCACGGGAGCGGTCTTTTCGAGTTCTTCTTTAGAGTATCCCGTATCAACAAGAAGTTCCTCGACCTTTTTGAGTTTTTTCGAGTCGCCCGCTTTTTGTAAGTGAGGCGGAGTGGATGCCACTACGCCGTATATCTTTTCTTCGCCGTAGACAATGACCTCGGACGCCTGAAGGATGCGAGTGTCAAGTCCGCCGACGCTTGTGACCGACAGAAATCCACCCTCTTTTATATCGGTAACAAGCATTCCTATTTCGTCAAAATGCGCGTCAACGAGTATTTTGGGGGCATTTTTGCGTCCGCATCTTTTTATAAAAATATGGTTTCCGAGCGCGTCGCATTCGTACTCGTCAAAGTATCCTCCGACAAGACCGCAAAGCGCATCCGCGTCGTATCTCTCGCTTCCCGATATCGACATCAGTCCCGCAAGCGAGAATATTAATTTTTTTAGTTCCTGCATTTTTATATCTCCTCAGAATGAATTGACTGTATCCTTGAAAAAGTTTCCGCGCACCTCAAAATTCTTGAAAGCATCAAAGCTTGCACATGCGGGCGAGAGCACCACGATGTCTCCCTCTTTCGCGCTGTTTCTTGCCGCCGTGACAGCCTCACGAAAATCTTCTTTTTCGATCATATCTATCCCCGATGCCTCAAACAAGGAATGAGCGACAAGCGCCGCCTTTATCTTCTCTCTTGTAGCACCCGTAAGCACCACTGTCTTTGCTCTCTCGATCAGTACATCGGCAAGCGGCTCAAAGGGGATGTTCTTGTCGTATCCGCCGCAGATAACGATGACCTTATGTGAGAAAGAAGAGAGTGCCGCCACAGTGCGTGTAGGCGAGGAATCTATCGAACTGTTGTAATACTTTACTCCCTCGTGCTCACGTACAAACTCGAGTCTGTGTTCGACTCCGCCGAAGGTGCGTGCTACGTGCGCTATCACATCCGGGTCTGCCATTCCGCGCACGAGCGAGATCGCCGCCATATAGTTTTCAACGTTATGGCGCCCTGGGAGCTTGATATCCGACACCTTTATTATCGGCATTCCGCAACCGCCTTCAAAAAAGCTTATGTATCCGTTATCTTCACATATCACGGGGCAATCAAACTCGCGCGAAAGCTCCGCCGCACTTCTTTTGGACGAGAAGACCGTCACCGCCCTGTCCGCCTTTTTTGCGATCTCTGCCGTGCGGTCGTTTTCCGCGTTGAGAGTGAGATAGACATTGCCGATATTCGTGCAGATATTCTTCTTCGCCTCGGTGTACTCTTCCATATCCGTGTGCCAGTTAAGATGATTGGGCGTAATATTCGTAATGACCGCACGCTCGGGCGAACGGGTCATTGTTTGGAGCTGAAAACTCGAGAGCTCGACCACCGCCACATCGTTCTCATTCATCTCATCGACCTCGGGAAGGAGCGGCTTGCCGATATTGCCGCCGACATATACACGGCGTCCTCTGCCGTCACGCGCGAACTGCTCCGAGAGCAGTTTATATACAAGCGTCGTAGTGGTCGTCTTGCCGTCACTGCCCGTGATACCGATTATCTTGGCGGGCGAAAGTTCAAAAAAGAGCTCCATTTCACTTGTAAGAAGCGCGCCGCGCTCTATTGCACGGGCAATGCCCGGAAGGTCGTGTCTGATACCGGGAGAACGGAAGATAACATCCTCACAGATATCATCAAGATATCCCTTTCCCAATACAAGCTCCACGCCCTTATCTTCAAGCTCGCGTGCGATATCGCCGAGCGCCTCTTTGTTCTTCATATCGCGTGCACTCACACGCGCCCCGCGCGAAAGTAAAAAATCTATAAGGGGTATATTTGATATTCCTATGCCGAGCACCGTAACGGTCCCCGAGCTTATTGCTTTTTGTACCGAAGATAAAATATCCGTAAATATCCCGCCTTTCCGTTTTTTGCCTATTATATATTATAATACATTATATATTATATAAAAAATAGTCATTTCTTGCAATAGATGAAGAGAAAAAAGAAAAAATCCTTTGCAAAATCGGATTTTTTTGGTATAATATTATTTAGTATGTTCAAAAAAATATAAAGGAAGTTGTAAATGGCTAAGACGACAAGCTATAACGATCAAAGTATAGTCCTTCTCAAGGGCGCCGAAAAGGTGCGTAAGCGCCCCGCCGTAATATTCGGCTCGGACGGTCTTGAGGGTTGTGAGCACTCGTTTTTCGAGATCCTCTCGAACTCGGTCGACGAGGCGCGCGAGGGCTACGGCGACGAGATAAAAATAACCGTGTACAACGACCTCTCAATCGAGGTCGACGACCACGGACGCGGTGTTCCGCTCGGTTGGAACGAAAAAGAACAGCGCTGGAACTGGGATCTCATTTACTGTGAGCTCTACGCAGGCGGTAAATACAACAATAACAACGACGATTCGGCATACGGCTTCTCGCTCGGACTCAACGGTCTTGGTGCTTGCGCTACGCAGTGCTCGTCCGAATATATGGAAGTACGCTCTTACGACGGAAAGTACGAGTCAAAAATATCCTTCGAGCGCGGCGAGCCCGTAAGTGAGCTTACCGTGACAGACCTGCCCCCAAAGCAAAGACGCACCGGCACGGTCATCCGCTGGAAACCCGATATAGAAGTTTTCACCGACATTCGCATACCTCATCTTTTCTACATCGACACGCTCAAGCGCCAGTCGGTCGTAAACGCAGGACTCAAGTTCAAGCTGTTTTTACAGCAGGAAGACGGAAGCTTCGCCGAGAGCGAATATATCTACGAGAACGGTATCTCCGATTACATAGCGGAGATCGCGGGCGAGACGTCGATAACTCCCCCTGTGCTCTGGAAACTTGAGACGCAGGGACGCGACCGCGAGGACAAGGACGACTACAAGCTCAAAGCGGACATAAGTTTCTGTGTTTCCAACACGATAAACGCGATAGAATATTACCACAACTCGAGCTTTCTCGAGCACGGCGGCTCACCCGACAAGGCGGTGCGCACCGCGTTCGTCTACGCGCTTGACAAATACCTCAAGGCAGGCAACAAATACAATAAGAATGAAGCAAAGATCACCTTCGGTGACATCGAGGACTGCCTGATACTCGTTATCAACAGCTTCTCGACGCAGACCTCGTATGAAAACCAGACAAAGAAGGCGATAAACAACACCTTCATCGCTGAGGCGATGACCGATTTCTTAAAGCGTCAGCTTGAGATATATTTCATCGAGAATCCCCAGCTTGCCGATCTTTTTGCAAATCAGGTGCTTG
>CAYZHW010000049.1:0-10200 GCA_964478105.1 uncultured Lachnospiraceae bacterium
GGCATCCACTTTACGTCCTTGATAGCCTTAAGTGCCGCATCCTTGAAGCCGTCTACCGAGCAGAACCACTGCTCTGTTGCGCGGAATATGATCGGGTGCTTGCATCTCCAGCAGTGAGGATACTGGTGGATTATCTTTTCCGTTGCAACGAGTGCGCCGCTTTCCTTGATATCGTTGAAGATCGCCTCGTTTGCCTGTGTCGTTGTAAGTCCCTCGTACTTGCCTGCAAGCTCGTTCATACGGCCCTTGCTGTCAACGGGAACGATGGTCTCGGGAAGATCCTTGTACATCTTCCAGATGTTGAAGTCCTCAACACCGTGGCCGGGCGCCGTGTGTACGCATCCCGTACCGCTCTCAAGCGTTACGTGATCGCCCACGATGATGTGAGAATCGCGGTCGATGAAAGGATGCTTTGCAGTCATACCCTCAAAATCGGTACCGCGCATCTTAGCGGCAATCTCATACTCCTCGATGCCCGCGATACGGCAGAAATTCTCTGCAAGCTCGCTTGCGATAATGTAATAATTCTCGCCTGTCTTGATGATGGAATATTCAAAATCGGGACCAAGGCATATGCCGAGGTTTCCGGGGAGTGTCCAGGTCGTAGTTGTCCAGATAACGAAGTAAACGTTCTCTGTTGTGCCGAGCGCCGCCCTTATCTTACCGTGATCCTCGTTTACAGCGAATCTTACGTAGATAGAATCGCAGGGATCCTCAGAGTATTCGATCTCAGCCTCAGCCAAAGCGGTCTCGTCGTGAGGACACCAGTAAACAGGCTTTTTACCCTTGTAGATATAGCCGTTTCTTGCCATTTCGCCGAAGATCTCGATCTGGCGAGCCTCGAACTCGGGGAGAATGGTGAGATAGGAATTATCCCAGTCACCGATAACGCCGAGACGCTGCATCTGTCCCTTCTGATTTTCAACGTTGCTTCTTGCGAATTCAGCGCACTTCTCGCGGAACTCGACCGCGCCCATCTCGTGGCGCTTGATGCCGAACTTCTTGATCATCTGGTTCTCGATCGGAAGTCCGTGTGTGTCCCAACCGTGGATATAGGGCGCCTTGAATCCGCTCATATTCTTGTAACGGATGATGAAGTCCTTAAGTATCTTGTTGAGAGAGTGTCCGAGGTGGATATTTCCGTTAGCATAGGGAGGGCCGTCGTGGAAGATAAAGAGAGGTTTGCCCTCACCCTTCTTCATAAGACTTCCGTAGAGATCATTCTCTTCCCAATACTTGTATATTTCGGGTTCTCTTGTAGGAAGATTGGCACGCATTGCAAAGTTCGTGCTGGGTAGGTTCAGTGTTTTGGTATAATCCTTTGCCATAACTGTTTTTGTATCTCCTTTGGTGTTATATATAACTTAATAAATTTTTTTCTCTTTTTCGGCGATACGCTCTTTTATCTCGTCGAGCTCTCGCATAATGCCGCTGACCGTCTCACCCTGTGCGCTCTCGCGCTTTATCTTGATGCCGAGATTTTTTGCCGCCGATTCGCTTGCCGCATCGGTCTTCGGCTCGTTTACGGGAGTGATCACTTCCTCTCGCACGATCTCTGCCTTTTCAGGCACGGGAGCGGGAGCGGTTTTTTCGGGTTCGGGAAGGTCGTAGCTGTACTCGACCTTGTTTGCCAAGATCTGTTCAAGTGCGCTTATATGAGCCGCGTACTGCGAGAATACCGAGGCCTTGAAGGAGTTGAGCTTGTCACAAAAAGCGTTGTATATGCGCTCCTTTTCGGTGATATTTGCCTCAAGCTCCGCGTTTATCCTCTTCTCTTCGAGGAGCGCCGCACCGATCATCGCATCGGCGCGCATCTTTGCGTCAGCCTCTGTTTTCTCGGCTGCCGCACGCGCCTCCGAGAGCATTTTTTCAATTTTAGCTTCGGTCTCTTTTATCATTTTGTCTGCGCGAAGCTGTGCCTCGGCAAGTTCTTTTTCGGCAAGACCGCGTTTTATATTGGATTCGTCAAGCTCTGCCTTCGCTGACTTCGCACGCTCAGCAAGAAGCTCGTTATCCTCTTCGAGAGAGCTGCATTTTTTCTTTAAAGTGTCAATATATTCGTCGACCTCTTCGGTATTGTAACCTCGGATCGCCCTTGCAAAATCTTGTTCGTTCACTTTAGACATATCGACCTTTCTGTTCGCTTTTTTGCGAACTGTTATTTAAACTTTTGTGCCTTCATACGCAAGCGTCCGCGCCTTGTCTCGGTACCCTCGTCAACTATGCGGAACTTTCCGTGTCCGCGCACCGATAAAAGCGAGCCTGCACTTATACGCTTGTCGGGATCGCATATTTCTTCGTAATTCACGCTCACCGCGCCGCACCTTACCAGACTCTGCGCCTCTTCTCTTGAGCATCTTGCGAGCGCACCGACGATACAGTCTGCACGGGCAGACGCTACCGAGATCACCATATCCTCGACATTCTCGGGGACGGTGAAATCCTCGCCCACCTCTGCCGCCGAGCATTTCACGTCGTCGGCTGCGACCTTTTTCAGAGTTTGCAATATATATTCCGCGATCTTCGCATCTGCAAAGATGTACGCCTCATACTCGCTCAGCGTTGCGATATCCCCTACGACAAAGCGCTCGATCCCAAGCGAGAGCACCGAACCGAGATAGTCTCTGTGAGAGAGAGCCCTGTATCCGCTTCCGAGAACACGCACCGCCAAAATCTCCTCTGCGACGTCGTCCGCGATATAGGAAAGAAGCAGTTTGTCGCGCGCCTCTCCTGTTTCGCCGTCGGCAAGATCGGTGATGTAATCGGGTAAGAAGAAAGCCTTTGTTCTGGACGCTCCGCGATATCCCCCGAAGAAGACAACCGAGTCAGCCATCCTGTTCTCTCTTGCGTATTTTGCAAGGTGATGCGCTTCGGCGGGATTCAAAAATCCCGATACCGCGACCGCGCCCTTACGTGCGCGCGCGTATAAATCATCAGCCTTTGCGAAAAGCAGCTTGTAATCGTCACCAATCATACTCATATCAGAAAAAAGCGGCAAGCAAAGACTGTACGAAAGACAGCAAAATAAAAGTGACCAAAAACGAGATGTCTATTGGAAGGTTTCTCAAAGAATCAAATCTGTCAAGCAATATCCTCACGGGCTCAATAAAAGGCTCTGTCACCGAAAAAAGGAAATCGGCAAAGCGCCCGCCCACGTCGGGGAACCACGACAAAACAGCGCGCACCAACATCGCCGCCTGCAAAGCACAGACCGCGAAATAGATGACCGCTTTTATCAAATAAAGAAAAACGTCCAAAAAGATCCTCCTCGAGTAAAACAAAATTGACAACCGCCCAAATGAAATGACCTTACGTCAACCCATTGAAGCGGTTGTCGCATATACGGTGGCACAACAACCAAAAGCCATATAAAAATATGACTTTATTGGCATTATATCAAAAAGTGCTTACGCCTCTGCGTTCTCTTCCTCAGCTGCTGCCTTTGCGCGCATCTGATCTCCGCTGATGTCAACGTTGTTGGGAGTGATAACGTATGCGTTGTTGGCAACTCTCTTGAGCTGACCGTCGATAGAATAAGCAACGCCGGACAAGAAGTCGATAAGACGGCGGGCTGTCTCCTTATTTGTCGACTCAAGGTTAAGTACTACTGTGCGCTTGTTGAGAAGGTGATCGGCGATCTGGGACACGTTCTCAAAACGGTCGGGCTTTACGACCTTGAGCTCGATAGCAGAACCGTTAAGGCTCATACCTGCGTTCATAGATACGCCCGAGCTTACAGGTGCTGTGTATACGTCTTCCGCCTCGGACGAGGTCTCTGCCGCGTCTTCATCATAAGAAGATGTGCCGTAGATATCGTCAGCGTCGCCGTAGAAGCTGTCATCGTAGCTGGAAACCGTATTTTCGTCTCCCGCGAATCTTCTTTTTACTTCGTCAAAAAATCCCATTTATATATCCTCCAAAAATTTATTCTTTTTTATTCGTCTTTTTTGAAAAGAGCGGAACCGACTCTGACGAGGTTGGATCCCTCTTCGATGGCGACCTCAAAACTGCCGCTCATACCCATAGACAAAATAGGCCTACTTATATTATGAAGTTTTTTTCGCCAAATGTCAAGAACAAGACGATAAGTTTCTTCAAAATATTTACGATATTCCTCTTTTTCGACACATTTTGGTGCCATTGTCATAAATCCGCGCACGTTTATGTTATTATATGCCAGGACCTTGTCAACAAATTCATCGAGTTTTTCGGGAAGCACTCCGCTCTTGTTTTCCTCGCGTCCGATGTTTATCTCGACAAGGACATCTGCGACAAGTCCGTGCTTTTCTGCCTGACGGTCTATCTCGCGCGCAAGATTTTCCGTATCGAGCGAGTGGATAAGCGAGACCTTGTCGATGATGTATTTGACCTTGTTCGATTGGAGCTTACCGATAAAATGAACGTTCACGTCATCACGTTTTATCCTGTCATACCGCTCGAGTAGCTGCTGTACCCTGTTCTCACCTACATCGCGCACGCCGCACACATCTGTGAGATAGTTTATCTCCTCGACGTCTGCTCCCTTAATAACGGCAAGAAGAAGCACATCCTCTTCCTTTTTTGCCTTTTCGACCTTCGCCCTTATCTCGGCGACATTTCTGTCTATGTATGAATGATCCATATTAACCTCGCTGATTATATTACCCAATTATCTTTCCGTCAAAGAGATCCTTACCCCTTGTAATAACGGTATCGGCAACCCCGAGATACTCGGCGGCATCCTCGCGCGAGGGATCGCGCTCGGCAACGATAAAATATCCGTCCTTTTCAATAAGCACATCGACGCGTCGGAAGTATACCGTACTGCCGTAAAGTATGTACACGCCCTGTTTTCCGTCGACGATACGCACAGCCGACACGGGCACTCTGTATCCGGTTACGCTGTTTCTTTCGACGGTGACCGACTGCGTCCTCATATAGTTGAAATCCTCGGGCATATCTGTTGCCGAGAAGACAAGAACTCCGCCGGCTTTGCCGTTTTCGCTCACCGTTCTCTCAAGCGTCATTTTTACGGTCGTATCGTAGTTATACGGGAAGGTGACGCTGTATTTTTTTCCGACCTCGTAACGGGTCAGCTCTATGCTGTCAACAGGCACGGCTATGTGCCAGGTGTAGCCGTATATCATCTTTCCTATTGCGGTCTTGCCCGATCCGGCGGTCTCTTTTTGCGAAGCGAACGCCTCTTCAAAATCGGCAAGAGACATCGTACCCAGCTTCTCCGAGGAATACGCGTGCTCATATCCGTCCACATCGAAGAAGAAATACCCCGAGCTCGGCGAATAGATCTTCTCAAAGCTTCCGTCAAGCAGAGCCGTGAGCGCCGCACGCTCGGCTGTGAGCGCAGCTATCTGCGTGTCGTAGTTTTTTACCTCACCCACGATTATCTTGCGCTTGTTTATGCGCGAGAGCATATCGTCCTTGCGGTAGAGCGCATACGAGAGCTCCCCGTCCGATATCATCGCCATAGCCGAATAATAGAGTTCGGATATTTCGGTGTCTATCTTAGACGTATCCGAGACGACGATGTTCTTATCTATATTGCTTGCCTCAAACAGCTCTATCTTTTCATCGAGCGCAAGCACTCTTTCTCTTAGGTCATCACGCTCTCCGCTCTGATACACCTCGGCAAGCGATGCGCCGACGCCCACCTTTTCGCCGTCGGTCACAAGATAATTAACAGCGCCCGAGTAGCGCGAATAAACTATCTTTTCATTGCGGAATATGTATGCCTCGCCCGAATAGGTCTCACTCTCTGTCGTAAGTGTCGCAGGTGCGGTGGCAAGCGCCGAAGAAAAACCGTCAAAGACGTGATACAGTACGTAGTAACCTATACCTATTGCCAAAAGGGCGGAGAGTATGTATAAAAACACGTTTTTCAAATATTTTGTATCCATTATCTCCTCCCCTTCCGTTTTATTTTATCATTTCCAGTGCCGCATCAAGCAGCTCGTCAAGGCTCTTGCCGTCGGCATCTATAAATCTCACGTAATCGCGCGCCGTAAACCAGGTCATCTGGCGCTTTGCGTATCTGCGCGTCGCCGCTTTTAAGTCTTCTGCCGCTTGCTCGAAGCTCATCTCACCGCGAAGATAAGCAAGAAACTCCTTGTAACCTATCGCCTGTGCGGCGGTGTACGCACCATCGAGCGCACCGGCCTCATAAAGGCGCTTGACTTCATCAAGAAGACCCGACTCTATCATTACGTCAACTCTCTTGTTTATTCTCTCGTAGAGCTTTTCGCGGTCAGCAAAGCGCAGACCGATGGCAAGCACGTCATATTCGGGTTCAAGCTCCTTGCTCTTTGCATCAAGCTCGGATTTCGGCACGCCGGCCGAATGATATATCTCAAGCGCGCGGATGACACGCTTGACGTTGTTTTTGTGTATCGCCTCGGCAGAAACGGGGTCAACTTCGGACAGCATCGCATAAAGCCTGTCCGCACCGTTTTCCTCTTCTGCTATTCTGAACAGCTCCGCCCTGTATTCGGGCGCGGGCTCGGACGCATCAAAGGCCTTTGCCCTCACCACGCTGTCAAGATACAGGCCCGTGCCGCCGCAGAATATCGGCAGCGCGCCGCGCGAATATATCTCGTCTATTTTTTCTTTTGCAAGGACCGCGTAGTCGGCCGCCGAGAAGATCTCACTCGTGTCGGCTATATCGATCAGATGATGCACAATGCCGTCCATCTCCTTCGGCGTCGGCTTCGCCGTGCCTATATCCATACCGCGGTATATCTGCATCGAATCGCAGGATATTATCTCACCGCCGATCCGCTTTGCAAGCGCTATCGAAAGAGCTGTCTTTCCGCTCGCAGTGGGACCTACGACAGCAATTATCTTTTTTTTCATTTTCCTATTCGTCCAATAAACTTAATTAAGGTGGTTAGCAAAAATTTCGCAACACAAGGCAAAGCAAGCGCGAAGCCCGACGGCGTAGTTACCTGCGTCAAGGTCGGCAAGTCGAAGCTTTAACGCCGTATTGCGGAATTTATACTATCAGCATCGCATCTCCGAAGGAGAAGAAACGATACTTGTCCTCGACCGCGTGTTTGTACGCTTCGAGTATCTTTTCCCTGTCGTAGAACGCCGAGATGAGCATAAGAAGCGTGCTTTCGGGCAGGTGAAAGTTCGTGATGAGCGCGTCGACCGCCTTGAACTTATAACCGGGATAGATAAATATTCCCGTGTCGCCGTCGCCCGAGTGAACGATACCGTTCTCATCTGTCATACTCTCAAGCACACGGCAGGATGTCGTGCCGACGGCAATTATGCGGCCTCCTGCGGCACGGCGCTCGTTGATTATGCGCGCGCTCTCTTCGGGCACCGAAATATATTCGGTATGCATATGATGTTCGTCAAGACGCTCGACCTTGACCGGCCTGAATGTACCGAGACCTACGTGAAGCATAACCGGAGCGAATGCACATCCCTTTGCCTTTACCTTTTCAAGCAGCTCGGGAGTGAAATGAAGTCCCGCCGTGGGGGCGGCAGCCGAGCCGGGCTCACGTGCGTAGACTGTCTGATAACGGCTCTTGTCCTCAAGCTTTTCGGTAATATAGGGCGGAAGAGGCATACTGCCTATCTCGTGAAGTATCTCAAATACGGTCGCGTATTTATCTCTGTCGTAAGAGAAACGGACTATTCTGTTCCCCTCTTCGACGATGTCGATTATCTCGCCCTCGAGCATACCGCCGCCAAACGAGATCTTCGCACCGATCTTCGCGCGCTTGCCCGGACGAACGAGCGTCTCCCACTCGTCAAGTCCGCGCGAGCGGAGCAGAAGAAGCTCTACGCTTGCATCGGGATTTTTCTCGGGCACGCCGAAGATACGCGCAGGTATGACCTTTGAATCATTTACGACCAACACGTCACCCTCGTTTATGTAATCGATTATATCGTAAAAATGCTTGTCCGCGATCTCACCGCTCGCGCGGTCGACGATCATAAGACGAGACTCATCGCGCTTCGGAGCGGGATGCTGTGCGATCTGCTCCTCGGGGAGTTCGTAATAGAAATCCTTGGTACGAAGCTCTGTCTCGGGACGCTTGTTTGTTATGACCATTTAAACTTTATCCTCATATAATGTTAATGTTAGATATCTATATTATATTACATTTGCGAGATACTTTCAACAGTTTTTTGCACAAAGGGGGATAAAAAATGAGTAAACTTAAACCTTCGATCTTTTACGGTTCGGCGACCGCGCTCGTAACGCCGTTTCACGACGGCACGGTAGACTTCGAGTCGTTTGAGTGGAACATAGAATTTCAGATAGCCTGCGGCACCGATGCGCTCGTCGTCTGCGGCACGACGGGAGAGGCTCCCACGCTCTCGGATGACGAACACAAAAAATGTATAGAATTTGCCGTCAAGACCGCGGCGGGCAGAATACCCGTCATTGCGGGCACGGGCAGCAACGACACCGCGCACGCCATTATGATGTCCCGCTATGCCTGCGAGTGCGGAGCCGACGGACTTCTGCTCGTGACGCCGTACTACAACAAAGCGACACCGAAAGGACTCATAAAAAGCTTTCTCGCCATCGCAAACGCGTCTACAAAACCGATAATACTCTATAATGTCCCCTCACGCGCAGGGGTAAATCTCACTCTTCCCGTCTACGCCGAGCTTGCAAAGCACGAGCGTATCGTCGCTGTAAAAGAAGCCTCGGGAGACGTGGGAGAAGCATCACGCCTTATTGCCGAACTCGGAGAGCGTCTTGATGTGTATTCGGGCAACGACAATATCATCGTACCCATCCTGTCTCTGGGCGGTATGGGAGTGATATCGGTGATGTCGAACATCGTACCGCGCGAGGTGCACGAGATATGCCGTCTGTGGGCATCCGGCAATACAAAGGAGAGCGCCGAGCTCGCACAAAAATACGCAAGGCTTGCCCACGCGCTTTTTGTCGAGGTCAATCCGATACCGGTAAAAACCGCAATGGCAAAAATGGGCTTCTGCCGCGAAGAATTCAGATTGCCGCTGTGCGAGCCGGAAGAAAAAAACAGAGCACTGATATACAGTGCCCTGTCTGAGCTTAATCTACATCACGTATAACCTCTTCGGGTGCGGACTCGAGTCTCTCGGGATCTTCAACGCACTTTTTGAAGAATTTGAATGCCGACGCATAGTAGTATCCGTCGCAGATACGCTCGTCGGTAACGACCTTAAAATCGACCATTATCCTCTTCTTTACGTTGCCCTCGGAGTCTACCGAACAGGACTTGCGCTTTGCGCCGTAAGAGAGGAAAACGGGGAGATTTCCGAAATCGTAAAGGTGGTGGTATATCGGCTTTATGCCGAGCGAACCCATACTCGTTATGATCATCGATCCGTGGAAGGGGCTCACTTTAAGTAACGCCTTTGGCATACAGCCGAAATAATCAAGGAAATTAAGGAACCATACCGCAAATTTAAGAAGCAGCCCGGGAATGTAATTAAATAACTTAGCGGTCTCGTCGAAACTGCTCTCCTCTTCGTTTCCGACATTCTTCATAACAACTTCGTTGAATTTTTCATAAACCTCGTCAATGGTATCGGTCGGCTCAAAATAGACCTTTATCATCGTGTCGGGCGCGTGAAGGCTCATCTCCTTCTTGACCGTCATAACGACTTCGATGTTGTTTCTTGCAAATATCTTTTGACCCGAGATGAATCGGTTTATACCGGGGCGCCGGGAGATAGTTCTCACATAAGAAGCAAGGAATATGTGTAAAAGCGAGAAATTTCGTTTTCCTTCCTTGACCTTTCTTCGGCACATCTTCTCCGCCTCGGTAACGTCAAAAGCGTCCTCAAAATAGTTCTGTGAGTCGCTTCTCTTCTTCATAATATAGGGAGATACTTTGTTCATAGGCGGAATACTGCGAATCTTGTATCCGTCTTTTCTGTCACCGAAACGGCGGCGTCTCTTTTCCATAGTTTTAGTTCTCCTTTGTCGATTTATCTCATTATACAACAAAAGAACAAAAAATGCAACATTTTTCGTCATACTGTCGCAAATTTAAGAATTTAAAGATAACAAAAGGCCTTTTTTCGGTTGACATTTCGGTGCAAATGTGATATTATATTATGAAGTTGAACTTCATATAAACGCGGGCGTGGCGAAATTGGCAGACGCGCCAGACTTAGGATCTGGTGTCTTCGACGTGGGGGTTCAAGTCCCTTCAGCCGCACCAAAGCAATATAATCCGAACCAGATCT
>CAYZHW010000050.1:0-10093 GCA_964478105.1 uncultured Lachnospiraceae bacterium
CCTGTATACTACAGATGCGGATTCAAGAACGAGAGCGATATCCACGAAGGACCCATCAAGTTCGAGATCGGTAAGTCGATCAAGGTTATGGACGGTAACGACGTTGCTGTATTCTTCACAGGTCCTATCGGTTACGATGTAAAGATGGCTTGCAAGAAGCTTAAGGAAGAAGACGGCATCAATGTTCGTCTCGTAAGTATGCACAGCATCAAGCCGATCGACGTAGAGGAGATCGTATACTCCGCTAAGAATATCGGTAAGATCATCACGGTTGAAGAGCACAACCTCTCCGGCGGTCTCGGTTCCGCTGTTGCAGAAGTTCTCGCTGACGAAGGCGCTATCTGCAAGTTCAAGAGAATGGCACTTCCCGATGTTAACGTTTCCAAGGTCGGAACACAGCCTTGGCTCCGTGAGCAGTACGGTCTCGGCGTAAACGATATCTATAACGAGATCAAGGCAATGGCAAAGGCGTAAGCTGCAGATTGCAAGGAGAACCGATATGGCAATTGCCGGAGATAAATTTTGGATATTCGGTGTCAGAGCGCATCAGGATGATGTGTTTTTCGGACCCGCATACAGAAATAAAACAGCAAAGCGTTATTGGTCGCGCATCACTCCCGCTGAGGCGGCGTACATTCTTGACGTTCCGAACGTTATGATGATCGCCTGCGACGGTGAGCCCGCACCTTTTTCGCACGATGCATACGGTTATCTTGAGAGTTTTACACCTATGAAGAATGTCCTCTGGGGCTGTACCGGCTCCGGAGGCTTCCGAATGGGAAGAGAAGAGGAATTCATCTGCTCGGTGCTCGATGATTACCCGAACGTGCGCGGCGGATTCCTTGATGACTTTTTCGGCAAGTGGCATAAAAAGCCCGAAGAGGAGCGTCAGGTGCTTCTGAGAAATCTCAAGAACGAGATCCTCGAGGGTCTTTCTAAGGCAAACAGGCCTATGGAGCTCTGCTCTGTGTGCTACACACACGAGCTTGACAAGGTCACTCCCGAACTTTCGGATGGAATCACTACGATAGCTCTCTTCACAAGCCAGGATCAAATAATGAACTGGGAAGAGCATATAGAAAAAGCGCTTAAGGTATTCCCCGACAAAAAGATACTTCTCGGTATATATATGTTTGAATTTTCCACTTGCGTTCCTACTCCGATCGAGCTTATGGAACACCAGTGCGAGATCGGCCTTCGTTATATGAAGGAAGGAAAGCTTGACGGTATGATCTTCGAGTGCAACGCGGAGATGGGTATCGGATTTGAGAGCGATCTGTGGTTGCGCGAATGGGTGAAAAAGAACAAGTATACGGAGATCCCCGACTAATTTATACTATGAGGTAAATATTATGGCAACAGTAAGAGATAAACTGTGGATATTCGGCGTAAGACCGCACCAGGACGATATCTGGCTCGGAAAGGTCAGAACACCCGACCGCGTAAGATACAGATCGCGCATCACTCCCGGTGAGGCAGCACTTATGCTCGATATCCCCAATGTAATGATGATCAACTGCGAAGGCGAGCCCGTTCCTTATTCCGAGGACGCGTACGGCTATGCAGAGAGCTTCATTTCTATGGATAACGTCCTCTGGGGCGCAACGGGTTCGGGCGGATTTAGAATCGGTAACGAGGAAAAGTTCATCTGCACTCTTGCAGAAAAGTATCCCAACATCAGAGGCGCTTTCTGTGACGACCTTCTCGGCTCGGGAAGCAAGCTCACATTCGATGAGCGTAGAGAAAAGCATCTCGGTATCATAAATGACATAAGAAACGGCCTTAACAATGCCTGCCGTCCTATGGAGATACACGCTGTATGGTACAGACACACAGCAGAGAGAGTAGCCCGTGAAGTGATCGATCAGATCGACGTTCTTTCTATGTGGACATGGAACTGCGAACAGCTCGATAATATAGAGGACACCTTTGATTACTTTGTAGAGCATTGCCCGAACAACAGAAGAATGATCGGTATCTATATGTTCGACTTCCCGACAGGAATGCCGATAAGCATTGAGAGAATGGAGCACCAGTGTGAATTCGCTCTCAAGATGCTCAAGGAAAAGAAGATCGAAGGTATCATCATCGAAACAAACTCTGTAATGGGTGTTGGTTTGGAGAGTGAACTTTGGCTTCGTGACTGGATCAAGAAGGTAAAGAACGAAGTTATCCCGGATTAACAGTAAAACGCAACTGTTTAAAAAATGTGCCGCCTGTACGGTGGCGGAACGGAGATACTCCTATGAAGAGATTTTCAAGAATATCTGCGTTGTTGCTGGCACTTGTAATGGTGTTCGGAATGCTTGCATCCTGTAACAACACAACAGACCCCGGTAAAACACCTGCAGATACAACAAATGCGCCCTCGCAGTCGGGCGGCGACACAGATTCCGCGGGCGAAGAGATAATTGAGCCCAATATTCCCGAGGATGTAAGATATGACGGTTATGAGTACCGTATCCGCGTAAAGGGTGAGGCTACACACTGGTCCACACTCGCTATCGACGCAGAAACTAAGACGGGCGAACCGATCAACGACGCAACCCTCGAGCGTAACAATGCTATCGAAGATCGATTCGGTATCACAATAACTGCTATCGAAGGCTCTGACGTTCCCAACTCTGTCAACCAGGCTGTTCTTTCGCAGGTCGACGAATTCGACCTCGCGATAATCAATCCCGATGCTATCTCCAAGGTAGCGCCCAAGAGTGTTTATGACCTCAATCAGGTAAAGGGACTTGATCTCACAAAGCCTTGGTATGACCAGAACTTCAATAAAGAAGTTTCTATCGGCGGCCGTCTTTACGCTACAACAGGTGACCTTGTCCTCAACGATGACAACGGCACATGGGCGATCCTCTTCAATAAGACACTTGCAGAGGATTACACAGACATTCCCAACCTCTACAAGCTTGCGCTTGACGGCGGTTGGACTCTCGATAAGCTCTACGAGTATTCCAAGATCGTTGCCGAGGATATCACCGGTGACCAGATAATGGACGAAAACGACCGTTGGGGCTTCCAGACAGAGAGCTACAACATCTACGCGATGATAGCGGCATCCGGCGAAAAGATCGCCTCCAAGGATGCTAACGATATGCCTTATCTTACAGCTAACTCTGAAAAGTTCCAGGCGGTTCTTGAAAAGTCTATCAACATCTTCGGCGACAAGTCGGTAAGTATGTACTACAACGACTACACATCGAAGTATTCGGGATATGACTTCTTCATCGGAACATTTAATGAGGGAAGAGTTCTTATGAAGATGTGCGGTCTTTACGACCTCACGCTCGCACGTGATATGGAGGACGAAGTCGGTGTACTTCCTATGCCTAAGTACGACGAGTCTCAGCCCACAACAAAGAACCCGATCACGGTTTACAATGCAACCTGCGTAGCTATCCCGATAACTGTCGGCGATGTCGAAAGAACAGCGTATATTACAGAAGCGATGTTCGCAAAGTCGAGATACACAACAAGAGTTGCGTTCTATGAGCAGACTCTTAAGAAGAAGTATTCTCCCGATGAAGAGACCAAGCTCGTTCTTGACCAGGTCATCGAAAACAGAACATACGACCTTGGCGCGATCTATGCTTGGGGCGGTGTCGTTTCGAGAATCTCCTCACTTATGGAAAATCGCTCTACAAACTTTGCATCGGCTTGGAAATCGCTTGAGCGTGTAACAAGCAGAGCTCTTCAGCAGACGATCAAGGACTTCCAGAAGGCAGAAAACTTAAGCTGATAAAAAACAAAATAAATGCATCCAAACGGAGATACGGAAAAAAACGCCTCCGTTTTGGGCGTATTATAATAAAATGAAGAAAGGAAGCACACAATGAAAAGATTTACAAAAATCTCTGCACTTTTGCTGGCTTTTATCATGGTGTTCGGTATGCTCGCGTCCTGTAAAGACGATACAGGTCCCGCAAACACACCCGATACTACGGCACAGCCCTCCTCCGATACTACGGTAGCGGGCGGCGAAGAAGTCATCAAACCCAATCTCCCCGAAGTAAGATACGATGGATATGAGTACAGGATCCGCGTAAAAGGTGAAGCAACACACTGGGAAACTCTCGGTATCTATGCCGAGTCGAAATCAGGTGAGCCGATCAATGACGCGACTCTCGCGCGTAACAACGCTATCGAGGAGAAATACGGTATAACCATCTCCACCATCGAAGGAACAGGCGTTGCAGGCTCTGTAACACAGGCTGTTCTTACTCAGGTCGATGAATTCGACCTCGCTGTCGGTTCGGTAGACTCTATCGGTACTGTCGCACCCAAGAGCGTATACGACCTCAACCAGCTTCAGTACATCGACCTTGAGAAGCCCTGGTACGACCAGAACTTCAATAAAGAGATATCCATCGGCGGCAGACTTTACGCTACAACAGGCGACCTTTTGCTCAACGATGACAACGGTACTTGGTGCGTTCTCTTCAACAAGAAAATTGCTGAGGACTACGACATTGAGAACCTCTATCAGCTCGTTTTCGACGGCGCGTGGACACTCGACAAAGCATATGAGATTGCAAAGACTGTTACACATGAAGATAACGGCGACGATATTATGAACTATGAGGATATCTGGGGCTTTGTGACCGAATCCTACAATGCATACGCAATGGTTGCTTCCACAGGCGAGAAGATCGCTTCCAAGGATGCTGACGATATGCCCTACCTCACAGCTAACACAGAAAAGTTCCAGGCTGTATTTGAGAAGGCAGTAAATGTCCTCGGCGACAACTCTGTAGTAGCTCTTACATCCGACTGGAGCAGCGATACAAACTACGTTAACCCCTTCAAGGTAGGCAGAGGTCTCTTCGTTATGGCGGGACTTTACGACCTTGATGAAGTCCGTGAGATAGACGACGAGATCGGCGTACTTACAATGCCCAAGTACGACGCAGCACAGGAAGTTGCATACAGCCCGATCACGGTCTACAACTTCACTTGCGCTTATATTCCGATATCTGTTTCCGACATTGAAAGAACATCGATCCTGACAGAGGCAATGTTCGCAGAGTCGAGATACACAACAAGAGTTGCGTTCTATGAGCAGACTCTTAAGAAGAAGTATTCGCCCGATGAAGAATCCAAGCTTATCCTCGATAAGGTCATCGAAAACAGAACCTTTGACCTCGGCGCAGTTTATGCTTGGGGCGGAGTAACAAGCAGAATGGGCTCTCTTATGAACAACCGTTCCACTTACTTCGCATCTGCTTGGAAGAGCCTTGAGCGCGTAGCAAGCAGAGCTATGAAGACAACAGTCGAAAACTTCCAGAAGGCAGAAAACGTCACGCAGTAACAAAAAATAAAATTATTTCCAAAACCATCGCCAAAAACGATGGTTTTGGCTTTTTTTTCAAATGTTTTTTTGTGAAATGTGTTGCAAAATTTTTTAAGATATGATACAATAACTCTGTAAACCTTAATAAACTTTTTAAAGGAGACAAAAGAATGAAAAACTTTAAGTCAGTGCTTTCCATCATTCTCGCAGTTATGATGGTAGCATCTATGATCGTTCTTCCCGTGTCGGCTGAATCTACAGTTGACGTGTGGGACGGAACAGCGGATACAAGCTGGTACAACGACAGTGCAAAAACATTCCAGCTTACAACAGCTGAGCAACTTGCGGGTCTTGCACAGCTTGTTAACGCAGGAAACAATTTCAGCGGTAAGACTATCACGCTCGGTGCCGATATCCAGCTCCAGTCCGATGCAGATATGGCAAACTATGCATCTTGGAGCACAAGTGTTGCTCCCGCAAACACATGGACACCTATCGGTTACTACAACGTTGGTAACTTCCAGGGTACATTCGACGGAAACGGACACACTATTTCCGGTATGTACATTTGCAGCACAAATAATGAAGTTGCAGGCGGACGTGTAGCTCTCTTCGGTTACGTAAACGGCGCTAAAATTCAAAATCTTACAGTAACACAGTCTTATGTAAACGGTAAAAACTGCACAGGTATCATTGCAGCGTTCCATTCCGGAACGGCGCCCTCATTTACCAACATCACTGTTACAGATTGTACAGCGATCAACACACCTTCTTCCGCAACCAGCTCTGACGGTGTAGCATTCCTTATGGGTAAGATGGGCGGATTCTCCAACGATCTTAATATTACAAATTGCCACGTTTCCGGTAAGCTTATTGCTCCTTACGGTGCAGGCGGTATGCTCGGTTACCTCTCCGGCTCAAATATGGCTAATATCAACATCACAAACTGTTCGTCTGATGTTACTATCAACAAGACATACACAGATGACAGAGGATCGGGCGGACTTATCGGTTTTCTTGGTCAGTACAAGAGTCCTGCAGTTTCCAATCTCACTTCGCTTAACGTTGTAAATAACGACGGTGTTGCCCGTCAGCTTAAGACAACAATAACAGGCGAAAGAGATGTCGGCGGTCTTGTAGGTACAGTAATGCTTAAGAACGTTGAAAATATGGTCTTCGATGGTATCGACGTTGTTGTAGATATCAATTGTCATGCAGGAACGGCGAATATTTCTGACATTGGCGGCGTTATTTCTTATCTCAGAGTAGCAAATCTCACAGGTCAGGTCCTCTTCACGGATATGGCGATCTCCGGAACACTTAACGTAGGTCAGAACTCCGGTATTCTTATCGGACGTATCAATTCTTACCCCACTACTACATTCACAAAGCTCAATGCTATCACGGTTGACAAAGTTATATCCAATGTTACATTGAACGCTAAGAAGGGTACAGCAAACGCGCAGTGCAACGGCGGTGTAATCGGTCTTGCACAGAATGCTATCGGTACACTTACAGTTAGGGATTTTGTTACAAATAATGCATATAACGCTATAACAAGCGGCGGAACAAACGACAACTTCGGCGGTCTTGTCGGTTCCGATGCAGGCATTACTAATGTTATCGTCGAAAGATGCATTATGAACGATACCTACAATGGTATCCGCGTCGGTGCAGGCGGTCTTTTCGGTGGCACAAAGGCATCGAATATAACAGTTTCCAATTCCATGATCGCATCTGTCATTACAGGTGACAGCACGAGCAGCAACAATAGATTCGGCGGCCTTATCGGCCGCACAAGCGTAGCAGCCAACCTTACGGTTGAGAACAGCATGGTCCTTTCTGCTATCGAAAGCAAGGGCACAGAAGTCGGTGGTCTTGTTGGTACAGCAGCTGCTAATCTTGCTATTACACTTAAGAACACTGCATTGCTCGCTTATACAACAGGCAATGCGATCATTGGCACAACTACATCCGATGTAACAGCAACAACAGAAAACTTCTATCTTGAAACAAACTCCTCTGAACTCGGTGTTACTGCCGAAGTACAGTACGGTTACGCAGATATGCAGGAAGTATATGACGTGTACCCAGCAACCGGTGAGTGGGGTGTAGGCTCTGACGATTCTCTCTACCCCATAGGAATCAACTATCCCGGTCACGAGCACGCATACGGCAACTGGCTTCCCAACGATGACGGTATCACAGAGACACACTACTGCGAGATCTTTACTTGTGAAGCATCCGAGACACAGGATCGCCCCGTAACTTGCACATGCGGACGCGGCGGTTCCGATTGGACAGCTTGGAGAGTATACAAGCCTGCAACTTGCGACGAAGACGGTCTCTCCTTTAGAACATGTAAGGGTTGCGGCGTTGTTGAATGGCATACAGTTACCGCAGGTCACAAGTGGGGCGAGTGGACAGTAAGCTGCTCCGATGATGCAGACGGTGACGGATATGCAAACCAGGTAAGACAGTGCTACGGCACATGCGGCGGCACAGAGACAGGCGCACTTGTTTCTGTATCTCACGATGCAATCTGGACAACGATCCTTGCTCCTACAGCAACAACAACAGGTACATCTGCTCTCGTTTGCAACGATTGCCGGACAGTTCTTGATACAACAACGATCCCCGCACTCGGTGTAACTCCCGTGGCTCCCGTTATCCCCGTTGAGCCTGTAGTTCCTACATACACAGATATCGCAGGACACAAGTACGCTGATGATATCGAGTTTGTAACAGAGTATGGTCTCTTCAACGGTATGGGCAACAACAAGTTCGAGCCCGAGACAACAATGACTCGCGGAATGATCATAACAGTTCTCGCACGTCTTGCAAGAGTTGATGTAACTGCTTACACAAACACATTCACAGACGTAGCGGCTGATTCCTACTACGCACCTTACGTAGGTTGGGCAGAGGCAGCTGAGATCACAAACGGTTTCGGTGATGGCACATTCAGACCTGATGATGAGATCACAAAGGAACAGGCTATCACAATGATCGTAAGATATCTTACCTTCATCAACAACAAGGATAACACATCCGCAAACAAGGCTGACTTCACAGACATCGGTTCCGTAAGCGATTGGGCTGCTGACTCTGTAGCAGAAGCTATCAGACTTGGTATCATTGAGGCTGATGCAACAACATTCAGACCTACAGATGATGCAACAAGAGCAGAGCTTGCAAACTTCTTTGCAAACCTTGCTAAGTATCTTACAAAGTAATTAAAAGCTAAGATAAAAAACGCCACCGCATACGCGGTGGTGTTTTTTGCTTATTATTTTGTTTTTATCAATCTAAATACCTGTTCGGCAGTGCTTTTAAGATTGTTGTATGCAGTTTTGGGATCCATCGCGTCTGCAAGCGAGACGGGCGATCTAAGTATCGGAAAGAAGGCGTTAATGCCGTATTCGTTACAGAGCGCGGCGTTCTCAGTGACGCATCCCGCAAAGGCAACGACGCACTTGCCGTGCTTTTTGGCAAGCTTCGCGATCTCTATGGGCGCTTTACCCATCGCGGTTTGTCCGTCAAGTCTTCCTTCACCTGTTATTACGATATCTGCACTCTTGATGTGTTCTTCAAGCCGTGTCGCTTCAATAACAAGCTGAGCGCCCGATACGAGCTTGGCACCAAGGTAGGAATGAAATGCAAATCCGAGTCCGCCTGCGGCACCGACACCGGGAAAATTTGCGTCGGAATGCGGCAAAACTTCTTTTGTGAGTTCTGCATAGTGGGCAAGCCGGACGTCCATATCGGCGATCATCGCGGCCGTGGCGCCCTTTTGAGGGCCGTACACAGCACTGCATCCGTTATCACCGCAGAGAGGATTTTTTACATCGCACGCGACAGAAAAAGTACATTCCCCAAGCTCGGGCAGGGCATTGTCGGTCTTTATTTTTGCAAGCTCTGACAACCCTGCCGCGCCGTCGCGTATCGGGGCGCCGTTCGCGTCAAGGAACTCAAATCCGAGCGCCGAGAGCATACCGACACCGCCGTCATTGGTGGCACTTCCGCCGATACCGACTATAAAGTCTCGGCATCCGTTTTCGATTGCATCGACGATCATTTCACCGACGCCGCGCGTCGTTGTATAGAGCGGGTTTCGCTCAGACTCTGAGATAAGCGTTATTCCCGCGGCGCTTGCCATCTCGATAATAGCGGTCTTTGTATCGGGGACGGTGCCGTATACGGCTTCAACCTTGCGTCCGAGCGGTCCGCAGACCGAGATGCGTTTCTCTGTGCCGTTTATTGCCGATACTATCGCTTTTGCCGTGCCCTCGCCGCCGTCAGCCATAGGAGAAATTATGACTTTGGCATCGGCATATACAGTTTTTATTCCTTCTCTTATTGCCGCCCCTGCCTCGTAGGTCGTGAGACTGCCTTTGAATGAATCTATTGCTATAACTGCTTTCATATTGTCTTCCTTTAGTTTTTTTATTATATGATAACAAAAAAAGACCGCTTTTGCAAGCGGTCTTTTTTGTAATTATTCTACGCAGACTGTACCGTCTTCTTTTACGGTGATGCTCATACCGTCACGCACGTAGTCGAGGAACTCGTCTCCGAGGCAGTCGATGACGGGCATTGTTACATTGTCGACCCAAACGTCTGCAAGCACTGCGCCTGCCGCCGCGAGCGAATCGATATGGTTTGCAAAAAGCATACAAGCGGGCTGGCGTTCCATTGCGCACGCGCAATAGAGAACAAGTCCTCCCGTGGTCGAGCCGATGGTCTGGGGAAGGCAGAGTGCTTTGCCGAACATAGGCTTGCCGTAAAGATCGGGAT
>CAYZHW010000051.1:0-9942 GCA_964478105.1 uncultured Lachnospiraceae bacterium
AACCGTTTTTATTTAATTTTATTATATTAATATATATATAATTATATCACGCGCGCGTATACGCGCGTATAGCATAAAAAACGCCTCATTTCTGAGGCGTTTTTTCTGTAATTATTTTCCCTTATAGGGGAGATCGAATTCAACAGTACCGAGACCGTGAACATAGTACTCCTTGAGTGTGTCCTTTGCAAGGAGGTATCTGAGCGGGATAGCACCCGTGTAGCTCGAGACCTTAAGCTTATTGATCCAACGCTCCTTGGACGCGGGAATAAGCGCTACCCAAGGATTGGTCGCATCCATAAACTTGTTGTTCGCACCGAAATGACCGTGGTGAGGCACCTGAAGGATGTCGCACTTGAGGTAGGTAGGATACATATCGAGCATCACGTTACATACATTCTCGGACGCGTCACCCGTGATAAGGATCTTCTGTCCGCCGACTTCAAACATATATACAGACGAGGAATCGTTGTAGAATTCAAATGTATCGGGAAGAAACTCATCCTGTGTATAGAGGCAGGTCATCTTAAGATCGCCGAAGTACCATACGTCACCTGCGTGAGGTGTATATACTGTTGCTCCCTTTGTAGCTGTCTGGATAGCCTTCCAACTCTTTGTTCCCTTGTTCCAGTTGAGAGTTTCATCTACTGCAACATATCCGTCTGCCGGGAAAGAGTAAATATAGGACTCGATAGTTACCTTATTCTTGTACATATTGGCAAAACGTCCGGTAAATGTTCCCGTGTGGTCTCCGTGGTGGTGAGTGAATATCCACGCCGCGATAACGGGCTTGCCGTCAAGAACATTGAGTTCAACGAGCTTATCGTAGATTAGATCGGAGCTTTCAAGCTCTCCGCCGCCGTCAAATACGACAAACTTACCGTTGTTGAGACGGAAGATATGGCACTGACCGTTCTCGGACGTTAGATTCGAGATCTTGAGCTGAACGAGCTTTGTTGTCGTAATGGCTGCCGCAGTATTCTCGGACTCAAGTGCAGGAAGAGCAGCATTGGAAGGCTCAACTATGATAGAAGTCTGCGAGTATACGGGAGCATACTGAACGCGGATATTTCCGTTGGACTTGCTTGTATATGTAGCAAAAAGGTTTCCGTCTATCTCATTGGAAGTATACTTTGTGTAACCTGCCGCTTCAAGCGATGCAAGGTATGCGTTGTATTCATCGACAGTGGTCTCTTTGTACTTTGCAATATAAGCATTGAGATCGATACCGATATCGGATGCACTGTCAAGCTTGCCGCCCTGATACTCGGGGATATTGAGTATCCACTCTTCTCCGTTTTCATAAACGCCGACATAGTTAAAGTTCTTGGGAAGAACGAGCTTGGTCACGCCGCCCTCAGTCACCTTGAACTCCTCAAGTACATCCATAAACTTGTAGATCGCTTCATAAGTCGAAAGGAATCCGAGACCTGCAACAACGATCTTGTTTCCTGCGACCTTAATGGTATACTCGTTATACTTAAGGTCTGCCTTGGCCGAAACGGTCGCTGTACGGTCGCAGTTTCCGAGAAGGATCTCGGGAGATTCCTCGATAGTTGCCTCGTTAAAGACATAGTCCATCGTACTTACAAAAGTAATACCGAATTTTTCTTTAAGTCCGACAACGAGTTCGGATGCAACCGTCTTCTCGTCGAAGTTGTAGTCATAGTAAGAATAGTTATATCTGTCGGCAGCCTCTTTTGTATACGAAATAGAATACTTGGGAGTCGCCCCTTCTGCTACCACAAGAACACCGGGATCAGCCTCTGTGTAGTCGATATTCTCGGGAATAGAGAAATAACCTTCTGCAGAGGAACCGTTCTTGTCGATATATTCGTCGATAAAATAGTTTACGCCCGCGGTTACCGAATACGCATTCTTACCTGCGATAACGATCTTATTTCCGACCTTTTTTATGGCAAAATTATACTCTCCGAGAGTTGCCATTACCTCGGCTGTCTCGGGACGTGTTGTTTCACCGATAAGGATCTCGTATGTCTCGCTGTTGGGTTTGTCCCAGTCGCTGTCCATCGCCATTTCGGCACCTGTACGGTCTCTTATGGCGCGATTGATCTTCTGGACCATCTTAAGCGCGGTCTGGTCTCTCGCCGCATCGCTTCTGATAAGCGTATACCGGCTTACACCGTCAACCATAAGCTTTATTCTGTTTGTCTCATCAACACCTGTGTTTCCGGGAGTGCCGGCAGGGTTCGTGTTGCAGGCAACAAGCGCGGGAACAAGCATGCAGATGGCCAAAATTACACAAAGTAATTTTTTCATTTTGTCTTTTCTCCTTAATTCAAATTAGTTTTCCGTAAAACTACCATATAGAATATACCACACTTGCCACCAAAAGTCAACCGAAAGAATGTTAATAATTTTTGAAGCACTTTGACCAAAAAAGTCCCGTGTCAAGGCTTTCTTTTCAAAAAAATAACGGAAAAGAAGAACTCTTTTCCGTTATTTGTTAACGATTTATTCGCTTATTTTGTAAGGGAGATCGAAGGTGACCGTGCCCATTCCCTGAACATAATACTCCTTGACATTCTTGCTTGCAAGAAGATACCTGAGCGGTGCCGCGCCCCAATAAAAGTCCTGCGTAAGCTTCTTTTCCCATCGTACGGCAGACGCGGGGATCAACGCCACTGCAGGATCGGTCGCATCCATAAAGGCGTTGTTTGCACCGTAGTGACCGTGATGGGGTACCTGAAGAATATCGCACTTAAGGTCCTCTCCGTACATATCGAGCATAATGTTGCAGGAATTTTCGGATGCATCTCCCGTGATAAGTATCTTCTGCCCTTCGTATTCGAGCATAAATGTCAGCGAGGAGTCATTGAAAAATTCAAATGTACGCGGTAAAAACTCGTCCTGTGTGTAAAGGAATGTGAGCTTCATATTGCCCAGATGCATCACGTCGCCCGCGTGAGGTCTTATTATGTTTCCGATCTTAGTTGTATTCTTGAATCCGTTATAGGAAGTAAGCTTCGCCGTTCCGCTGTAGTATCTGTCCATCGGATAGCTGTATATAAAGTTCTCGATCTTTACCTTTGCCCCGTACTGCGGGAAGAAATACTTTGTATAAGTCAGATAGTGATCGCCGTGCCAGTGCGTGAATATCCAGGCATATATCTGCGGGTCGCCCTCAAGCACATTATGCTCCCTGAGCTGTTCGTATATAAGATTCGAGGTCTCTTCCTCCTGCCCGCAGTCGACAACGATAAATTTACCGTTTTCAAGACGTATGATATAGCACATTCCGCCGTTTTCGCTCGCCTCATCAGAGACCTTAAGCTGGATGAGCTTCGGAGTCGTCACAACGCTCGTATCCTTGTCTTTTTCAAGCGCAAAAAGCGGCACCGATGCAGGCTCTACCGACACCGTTACGCGCTCATACACGGGCGCGTACTGCACGTGAACGACACTTTTATCGTTTCTGTAGGTCGAAAAAAGATTGCCCGAGAGCTCGTTGTCTGTGTATTTAACAAAACCGCTCTTCTCAAGCTCTGACACATATGCGTTATAACCCTTTTTATCGGTGCCGTCGACCTTTACAAGATAGGCTCCGTCACCGAGATCGGACACGCTGAACGACTCGCCGCCCGAATACACGGGAACGGTAAGATCCCAATCCTCTGCCCCCTCAAGAACCCCGACGTAGGAGTAATCTTCAGGAATAGCAAGTGTCGTTTTACCGTCCTCGGTAAGCGAAAAACGCCCCAGCAATTCCTCGAATTTTTCTATTGCGGCATACGTTGTAATAAATCCGTGCCCCGTTACGACGATCTTCTTTCCGACCACCTTAACGGCGTATTCGTTATATGCAAGAGTGCTCTTTACCGCCTCTGTCTCTTCCCTTTCGCACCTGCCGAGCAGTATTCCGTACTCATCCTCGATACCCGGATAAACGTAGTCCATAGTGACCTTGAGATCCACTCCGTGGTCACGGGAGATAGTTGTTGCAAGATCGTGCGCGACCGTCTGTTCGTCAAATGAATAATCATAGTATGAGTACTGGAAGATATCCTTGCAGTCTCTTGTGTGGACGATCTCATAGTTGGATATCTCCAAAAAATCAAGCGAGCCGGAAAGATAGTCTATCTTTCCCTTAAGCGCGAGAGTTCCGTCGGAAGCAACGGAGCTTCCGTTGATATACGTGTTTATAAAATGCTCGACCGCAAGCGAGAGCGCATAGTCGCTCTTTCCGACGATAACTATCTTGTTTCCTACCTCACGCACCGCAAACAGCGAGTTTCCGAGCGAAGCTGACACTTCAGCGGTCTCGGGGCGGTTGGTATCGCCTACAAGTATCTCTTTTTTGGCGGGATCGGGTTCACTGCCGCGTTTTACCCAGTCATTGTCAATAACAAGATCGCACCCGCATTTTTCTTTTACCGCGTCACTTATACTGTTCATAAGATCAACGATATACGAAAGGTCGTCGGTATCGAGTATTTTATCGCTTCTTATAACGCTGTACTGAGGCACTCCGCCGACGACGATATCGGTCGTCTCGGTCTCGCACGAGGAGAAGCAAAGTACAAATGCACTCAAAAGAAGCAGGGGCAAAAGAAACTTTTTCATCAAGGTATCTCCTTATCCGTATCATTCGACTGCAAAATCAAAGTGCTAAACGACGATCATACTTCTAAGTTATCATAACAAACAAAAAAAGTCAACAAGGCTATAGAAATTTTTTTGCGCGGATTTATTGAAGATATTTTTATAATGTGGTACAATATCTATGTATACTCAACAAGCCAAAGAAAGGCACGGTAAATATATGATCAAAAAGAACTACACTGTAAACGATATCTGCGATCTCAAGGAAATGCTCTGCAACGTTGTCAGCGATCACGCCGACCGCGTGGCTTTCCTTGAAAAGGTCGACGGAGAATATATACCGATAACATATCGCAAATATATGGGCGATGTCTTCGCACTCGGCACCGAGCTTGCCGAAAAGGGGCTCACAGACGCCCACATAATGATCCTGGGAGAAAACGGCTACGCCTGGGCTCTCTCTTATATGAGCATCGTCTGCGGACTCGGCGTTGCCGTACCCGTAGACCGCGATCTGCCCGAAAATGAGATCTGCGAGATCGCAAAAAGGGCAAACGTCTCCTGCGTTATCCACTCCGGAAACTGCGCCGACAAGGTCGCGGGGCTCGGCATCGGAACCGTACGCATCTGCTTTGACGAGCTTGATGCGCTCGTCAAAGCAGGAAACGAAAAAATATTTGCAGGCAACACCTCGTATATAGAGTCTGTCATAGACGAAAACGCGCTTTGCGCCCTGCTCTTCACTTCGGGTACGACAGGCACTGCAAAGGGTGTTATGCTTTCGCACAAGAATATATGCTTCAGCATCACCGAATTTCGCAGAATGGTACGCCTCACCGAAAAGGACACCCTGCTCTCAGTGCTCCCTATGCACTACGCATATGAGTGCACATTCGGATTTTTGGCTCCGATCAGCTGCGGTGCGACGGTCGCGTACGGCGAGGGACTGCGTCATTTCACCCGCAATATGAAAGAGGTACGCCCGACAAAAATGTTCTGCGTCCCTGTGCTTCTTGAAGCGGTTTACAATAAGCTTTGGTCGTCCATTTGCGAAAACGGGCTTGAAAAGAAGGTCGAAACGGCAATAAAGATGAACAGAGCATCAAAAAAGATCGGTGTCGACCTGACCAAGAGACTCTTCTCAGAGATAAGAGATCTATTCGGCGGCAGACTCGATCTTGTGATCGTCGGCGGAGAGTCCATCTCTCCCGTGATACTTGCGGGATTGCGAGAGGTCGGGATCAAGGCGATCCGTCTATACGGGCTCACCGAATGTGCCTCTCTTGCCGCGCTGAACCGCGACAGATACTACCGCGACTCGTCCGAAGGACTCCCTACTCCGTCGGCTATGCTCGAGGTATATAACGTCAGCGAGGACGGAATCGGCGAGATCCGCTACAGAGGTGCGAACATAATGCTCGGCTACTACAACGATCCTGAGCGCACAGCGGCACACGTACGCGGCGGCTGGCTTTACACCGGAGACCTCGGCTACATCGATGAGGACGGATTTTTGCACGTTATCGGCAGAAAGGAAAATGTCATCACCGCCGAAAACGGCAAGAGCATCTTCCCCGAGGAGCTTGAAACTCACCTGTCAAAAAACCCCTTCATCAAAGAGAGCGTCGTGGTTGGCATCGCAAATGAAGAAGATCTCTCACTTGACCTTGTAGCGGTCATCGTCCCCGACAAAGATACGTTTACGGCGGTCTACGGAGAGGATTTCACCGAATATCAGATGAACTTTGAGCTTGAACACGCCGTTGATTCGGTGAACAAGAGCGTGCGTCCGTATAAGCAGATAGATATGTATATCACACGCGAAAATGAATTTGAAAAGACAGCATCAAAAAAGATAAAACGCTCGGGCATCATAAGCTCAATAATCGGCAAATACAAAGAAATGAGATAAGAAAAAGCACCCCGAAGGGTGCTTTTTTATTGGTTTTACTGCGGGCCGAGCACGATGTCGGATGTTCCCGTATCATAATCGAAATTGGCTAGATATTTCTTGAGTCTTACAAGATCCTTGTTGTCGATGATACCGTCGCCCGTGGCATCAGCGCCATCCGATATGTCAACAGACGATGTTTCTGTGTCATAGTCATACGCGGCAAGGTATTTCTTAAGCCTTACAAGGTCCTTGCTATCGATGATACCGTCACCCGTAGCGTCACCGTACGTGATAGAATCATCGGGAATTATTACCACCGAATACGTACCGCCTGCGGTATCGGCACCTGCATAACTGTTCCAGTATGCGCCCTTGGTCACATTCTCCCAGCCTTTTTCGTTTCCGTAATAATTTATCACAGCAAGAGATGTGCACGTACCGAGCGCAGAGTCTCCGATGCTCTTTACCGTCTTATACAGCGTTATACTCTCCAGGTTGATACATTCATAAAAAGCATAGCATCCGATGCGAGTGATACCGTTCGATACGACAACGCCGAGTATCGATTCTCTGTAATCGTACCACGGAGGAAGAAGTCCCTCGATCGAGCCTCCGCCGCCGAGCGAGCCGAAATTATCGAGTACAAAATCGGGCATCTCGCCGTTACCCGAAATTGTGAGAAGACCGTTTTCATCAAGCTTCCAGGAAAGTCCGTTGCCGAATTCTCCGCTGTAAAGGACGGTCGCCGCGCCGGTGCACAGCAGTGTATACGTGGAATCGGCAGTATCATAACCCACATATGCATCCCACGCGCTTTCCTTTGTGACGTTCTCCCAAGTCTTCTTTGTTCCGAGATAGGTGATATTGTCAAGCTTGAACGAGGCATAGAAAGCCCCGCTTCCGACAGATACAAGGCCTGCGGGAAGGACAACACTTGAAAGATTGCAGGAACAGAACGCATCTTTTCCTATATGTGTGACAGATCCGGGCACCGTGAAGGACGCTCCCGTCCTGCCGACGGGGTAATAAAGCAAAGCAGTCTTATCCTTGTTGTAAAGTACACCGTCATCCGAAGAAAAGACCGAATTATTTTTATCGACCGTTATTCTCTTAAGCGATGCGCATAATTTCAGTGCGTCGGTGCCGATAGAAGTCAGACTCTTCGGTATATTTATCTGTACAAGCGACGAGCAGCCGTAAAACGATCCGTAACCGATGCTTGTTACGGTATCTGAGAGCGATGCGCCCGTTATTTCCATATTTGCAAAGGCGTGATCCCCGACAGAGCTCACTCCGCTTGCGATCACCGCGGTATCCGCATACTCTCGGAAGTTATACCACGGGGTCATCCCCCCCGAATAATCGGACATATCTCCCGTTCCCGAGATGATAAGCTCGCCCGTGCGCAGGATGATATTCCACGAAAGATCGTTGTCAAGCGATCCGCCGACAGCGGCAACGTCCTCAAAACGTTCACAGGGCGTAAGAGAAAGCTTATCCCCCGAGACGGTCCAAACAGACGTATCTATACCCGATACAAATGTCGAAAGCGAATCGGTCACGTCGACCGTGCCAAGTGCGGTTGCGGACACATATACACCCGGATTCAGCCCCGTAGCATTGTATACATTAACGCTGGTGTGCTTGTTTATCTCGGCATAATCGACACCGCCCCAGCCAAGAACGGCCGCGCCGTCTCCCGACTGCGTGCTCGCCGTACCAAAGAGTGCTGTGTCCTCAAGTGTTATGACCAGATTACTGTCGGGTATCAGGGCAATAATTCCTGCAGCATAGACAGCTGCCTTTACGTCAGCATCCGAGATCGAATTCTTAACGGTAATCGTGGATTCTGCTACCTTATCAAGAACTCCCACCATAGCGCCTGCAGAATTGCACCCGACATCTATTCTTCCGTGTACCTCTGTATTGGTCACGTTTACTGCTATCTGCTTGTCTGTATATCCGAGGATCATTCCCACGCCGTCGGCACTGCTCGCACTTCCCGATATAACAAGGTCGGCAAGAGAATCTGTAACATTAAGTACAGGCATAGTTCCGCCGGGCTGATAGCCTATAAAGCCGCCCGTTCTTCCGTTTGCATTCTCGATGATTCCGCTGATGGCACATCTGTTGAAGGTTATACCTTCCGACGCACTTCCCGTACGTCCTATCATTACTCCGACGCCCTGCTTGTTTTCCGCAGCGTTAAGTATAAATCTTTCTACGGTAATATCTTCAAAAAGAAGTGTCGGCTTTTGTTTTTCGTGCTGACCGATGATGATTCCGTTTCCGTTATCGGAGCTTGCCGCAACGTAAGAATCGGTAACGATAAGGCTCTTTATAACCACACCGCCTCCGACGCATCCGAAGAGTGCGGTCCTAAGACTCTTATCGGCAGTATTGTTGGAGTTTATGTACATACCCGAGATAGTATGTCCGCACCCGTCAAAGGTGCCCATAAATGAATAGAAGGTCTTGTTATAATATCTTCCGATGGGTATCCACTCATTTGCCGGAGCGCTTGTGCCCCATTCTGTGTACGCCCCACTGTTCAGAGCTATATCAGCGCCGAGCTTCACCGTTTTACCGTCAAAATTATCGGTGCCCTCATTTACGAGCTTTGCAAGGCCCGCAAGTTCCTCTGCCGTATCAAGCACAAACTCTGTATCCGTGGTATTATGCCAAGAGATATCGGCACTTCCGTCCCACAGATCGGCATTACTGTTCACTGCTCCGATCGGCAAAACAGGCAATGATAGGATCATCATCACCACCGCAAGGATCATAGAGGAAAAGCGCAAAAAACTTTTTTTCATTGGAATATCCTTTCCGCAAAATGCGATCAACAGAATAGAAAATAACAAATATCGAAGACGATCATAAACTCCAAAGATAAAGACAGTATATCACAAAAATGTGTTTTTTTCAATAGTTTTTCACACTTTGATCAAAAAAGAGCTCCGATATCGGAGCTCTTTTTCCAAAAATGATTTTGTTTTATGCTTTTCTCTCGTCCATTAAAAGTTTCATTATCAAAAGCGTTCCTGCCATAAGCACAAGAGCTACGGGGAGCGAGATAAACACGTTCTGTGTGATACCCGCTACGATGTATGCGACAAAGGATACGGCCGCAACAAGCATTGCGTAGGGCAACTGAGTGGAAACGTGATTGATGTGATCGCACTGACCGCCTGTCGATGCCATAATTGTCGTGTCGGAAATAGGCGAGCAGTGGTCGCCGCATACCGCGCCTGCAAGGCACGCGGAGATCGCGATAACGAGCATCTCTGCACCAAGGCCTTCGATCTCTGTGATGATAGGGATAAGGATACCGAATGTACCCCACGATGTACCTGTCGCAAAGGAAAGACCGACTGCAACAGCGAATACGATAGCGGGAAGGAACATCTTAAGACCTGCAGCGCTTCCCTCGAAGATCGAGCTTACGAATACGTCAGCGCCGAGAAGTCCTGTCATACCAGAAA
>CAYZHW010000052.1:0-9868 GCA_964478105.1 uncultured Lachnospiraceae bacterium
CGAACTCGGTCGAAATATCGGCGAACGTATCGTACAAAAGATCGACCGGATACTCGATAAGGTCAGCGGAAATCTCAGCGAAGAGCACAGAACAATTATGTACAGATCGCTTCTTGCGATTAATGAAAACCTGCAAAAAATATGCGATGAATATACTACAGAGTAAATAAGGAGTCTTACAAATATGAAAAAAGGTGCATTACACGAAAAAAGAGAGTTCGCGAATGTCCGTGAGCTCGTAGAGTGGTCCGCAAAGGAATATGCGGGCAGAACAGCATATTCTTACAAGCCGAATCCTCATAAAGAAGAGATAGTAAAGATTACATTTGAACAGCTCCGTGACGATGTGCGCGCGCTTGCAAGCGAGCTTCTTGCGATGGGATGCGCAGGTAAGCACTGTATCCTTGTCGGAAAGTTTTCGTACGACTGGGCGCGTATGTATTTCGCGACGCTTTCTATCGGCGCTATACTTGTCCCGCTTGACCGCGAATGGCTTAAAGAGGATCTTGCCGACACAGTAAAGAGAGCTGATGCAAGTTTTCTCTTCTGCGACGAGGATATCTCCGAGAAGGCAGAATATATTGCAGAGAACGTATCTCTTGAGGCGTCGCCCGTATATCTTCTTGCGAAGAATAATGAGAGAAATCTTGAGTCTCTTATCGAAACGGGACGCACAAGATTCGAAGAGGACTCCGCTCCTTATTTCGAGGCAAGAATAAAGCCCACAGAGATGTCACTTCTCGTCTTCACATCGGGTACGACAGGTAAGGGCAAGGGTGTTATGCTTTCGCAGAATAATGTCCTTTCCGATCTCTCTGACATAATCCCGTATATGGCATTTACAAACAAGACAGTAGGCGTACTTCCGCCTCACCATACATACGGATCCTCGGTTATGTTTATCGGACATATGATGATCGGAAGTGAGATCTATATCTCTGCAGGTATCCGCTACGTACAGAAGGAGCTCAAGGAGCAGAAACCCGGACATCTCTGCCTCGTTCCTCTTTATCTTGAGACATTCTACCGCAAGATCCGCGCAAACATCAAGGAGCAGGGAAAGACAGAGTTCGTCAATAAAATGATAAAGATGAGCAACGGTATGCGAAAAGTCGGCATCGACCTTCGCAAAAAGCTGTTTGGCGCTATCAGAGCGGCATTCGGCGGCGAGGTAAGTATGATCATTTCGGGCGGTGCACCTATTAACCCCGAGATCATCGATTTCTTTGAAGCTATCGGAATATCTACACTCAACGGATACGGTATCACGGAATGTGCTCCTATCGTTGCGGTAAACAGAAGCCTTAATGTCGTTCCCGGAAGCGTCGGCAATGTTCTTGACATCGACACTGTAAAGATCCTTGAGCCTAACGAGGACGGTGAAGGCGAGATCTGCGTAAAGGGTTCGAACATAATGCTTGGTTACTACAAAGATGAAGAAGCTACAAACGAGGCCTTTGATGCCGACGGCTATTTCAGAACGGGTGACTACGGCAAGCTCGACGAGAACAACGTTCTCTATATCACGGGACGTAAGAAAAATCTCATCATCCTCTCCAATGGTAAGAATGTATATCCCGAGGAGATCGAAAATGAGCTTGTAGCAACACCCGTTATCATTGATATCATTGTATACGAAGGTCAGAGCAAGAGAGGTCTTGAGCACAACGCGATCGTTGCCGAGATCTATCCCGACAAGGAATTTTTCGAGAAGAACGGCATTGAGGACAAGGACGCTCATTTCAAGCCTTATATCGACGAATACAACAAGAACACAGTTCCGTATAAGAAGATCGCTATCGTGAAGGTCCGTGAGGAAGAGTTCCCGAAGAACACCCTTCGCAAGATCATGAGATTCCAGATAGACAAGACAATAGACTAAAAGCATAAAAAAGAACCGCTGACGCGGTTCTTTTTGACAATAAAAATACCGACGGAATATCCGTCGGTATTTTTTAGATTGTTATAAATTACTCAGCGTCGATTATCTCATCTTCAGCGACATCATCGCAGCAGTCGCAGCAATCGTAGAGATCAAGCTCATCATCACAGAAATCGAAATCGTCGCAGCAGTCGCATGTGGGGCAGTTCTTCTTTACGAGCTTGTAAACAAGAGCGGCAACACCGAGAACACCGAGAACTACAGCCGATGTGATAACAACGATCTTAGTAATGCTCACCTTGGGAGCCTTTTTTTCAAACAAATACATTCTTTTTACCTCCAAGAAATTTATTATACACTTATATTATACCACATTTTTTGTGTAACGCAACATATACTTTAAATTTTATTTGTTAATTTTTTTCTTGTTGATTTTGACATAATATAGATGTATAATAAGAATATAAGACAAATATTGTCATCTTAACGGAGGTATCCCGTGATGAGCAAGCGTGTTTTAATAATCGGAAGTGCAAATGTAGATTTCGTTATGGGAGTCGGCAGTCTCCCTATGTCTGGGCAGACGGCTATTGAAGAGAATATGGGCTTTGACTATCTTCCCGGCGGAAGAGGAGCAAATGCGGCTCTTGCCGTTGCACGCCTTGGCGGTGACAGTATTTTTTGCACTAAGGTAGGAAAAGATACATACGGTGAGCAGCTTATCGAACTCTATCGCAGTGCAGGTATTGATACAAGATTTGTTACAAGTCACGGCGACGCAAGGACAGGACTTTGCGTAAGTATTTTTGAGAGCAGCGGTAAACAGAGAAGTATTATCTACCCGGGCGCAAACGCCCAAACGAGCGATTTTGACATTGAAGATGCTTTTATGAGTTATCCCGATGTCGTTTTTATGGGGTTTGACGCTCCTTATGAGGCAATATCCTCTGCGGTACATTATGCGGACGAGCAGGGGGTACCGATGATCGTATATTCCAACTCGCTTTACACAGATTTTCCTTTGCAGGAGCTTGGTGAGGTAGAGATATTTGTTGTAGATGAGACAGAGCTTGAGCGTTACACCCGTTATGCTCCGAGCAGTGTTGAGAATACGCTTCGTGCGGCAATAGATATCTCTGGCTCGGTAAAGGCGAAATATTATGTGATAAAATTGGGAGAGCGCGCGGCATTCATTTATGACGGCAAATACTATAACATAGCTCCTGCACCCGATGTTGCACCGACGGGCGAGCACGGGACAAGTGACTATTTCGGCGGCGCACTTGCGCTTGAATATGCAAAGAGCAGAGATATAAAACGCGCGTGCACGTTTGCGTGTATGATCAGTGCGATGGCGGCAAAGAATGAAGCTTCTTCTATGCCTGTACCTACTGTGGCCGAAGTGCGCGCCTTTATGGAAAGGCATAATATAAAACTTTAGAAGAGAGGTGTTCATTATATCACGTCGAATACTCGGTGTTGACTACGGTGAAACGAGAACAGGGCTTGCGATCTCTGATGAGATGCAGTTTCTTGCTTCGGGCATCGGTTATATAAAATGTCAGGGAATAAAAAATATCGCCGACGAGGTCGCAAGAGAGGCAAAAGAACGGCAAGTGTGTGAGGTCGTTGTAGGGGTCCCCGTAAATATGAACGGAACGCTTGGAGAGAAAGCTAGCCGTATAGGTGACTTTATAGAGTTGCTTAGTGAGCGGCTCGATGTGCCGATAACGACACTTGATGAACGTATGACAACAATGGCGGCGCATCAGATACTTAATTTTACCAATATAAAAAGCAGCAAACGAAAGACAGTGATCGATACGCTTTCCGCTCAGATAATATTGCAGAATTACCTCGACAGAAAGAAAAACTCTGCTTTATAAAAAAAACAATTTCATTGATTTTTTTGTATACAATCAAAAAACTGTCACATAAAGCGGTTAAACTAAAGATGTAATAGAAAAGTAAAACCCATAGGAGGAATTTTATTATGTCAGATTTTAATAAAGACAATATAAGCAATTATTCTTGGATTCCCGACAAAAATGCAGAACACAAGATAGAGATAGGCGGTACGCAGAATGTGCCGATTGCTCCCGTAGCTCCTGTTGCGGCAAAAAGCAAGAAGAGCGGCAGAGTCGCATTTGCGGCCCTTGTCGTAGCTCTTTGCATAGTCTTCTCAGGACTCTCGGCTTTTGGCGGAACATATCTTGCAAACAAAATGATGCCGCCTGCCGATACTTCAGCGCCTGAGTATGAGGGCGATGTGTCTGATGATGCATCCGAGGCAGGAAAGGTCACTCAGCCCGGCTCTGTGACCATAAACAAGGTAGAGAGCGGCGGATCACTTGGTACAGAGGGCGAGCTTTCGCTCGTCTCCGCGATAGCGTCCAAAGTCGGCAGTTCTGTCGTTGAAATATCCACCGAAACGGTCGTCGGCGGAAGCAGATTTTCACAGTATGTTACCAGCGGCGCGGGAAGCGGCGTTATCATAGCAAAAGAGGGATATATAATTACTAACAACCACGTCATAGACGGCGCGGACAATGTTATGGTCCGTACGAATGACGGAACGGAATATAAGGCAGAAGTCATCGGAAGTGACTCTTCTTCCGATATCGCAGTTCTCAAAATAGATGCAGGCGATAAGGAGCTCACCGTGGCAACCGTTGGAGACAGCGATTCTCTTATCGTGGGCGAGACTGTCGTTGCAATAGGAAATCCCTTGGGCGAGCTCGGCGGTTCGGTTACGGACGGAATTATCAGTGCGCTTGACCGCGAGATCGAGATCGACGGTGAGACGATGACACTTTTGCAGCACAATGCGGCGGTAAACCCCGGAAACTCGGGCGGAGCGCTCTTTAACGCGAGAGGCGAACTTATCGGTATCGTAAACGCAAAATCTTCGGGTGAGGATATAGAGGGAATCGGTTTCGCTATTCCCGTGAATGATGCGATCTCCGTTATGGAACAGCTTGTCGAATACGGTTACGTACGTGGAAGAGTTTACCTCGGTCTTAACCTGATAGATATTCAGGACACATACACCGCTATGTATTACCGTGTAAACACATTCGGTGTGTATGTTTATGAATCCGAATTTATTGAAGACCTCAAGCAGGGTGACCGTATATCCGCGGTCGACGGTGAAGAGGTGACATCCTACAGTGATATGAAGTCGATACTCTCAAAAAAGAATATCGGCGATGAGATAATCATAACCGTGGTAAGAAACGGCAAGGTTGTCGACGTAAAGGCTGTCTGCCGTGAATACGTACCGGACGACAGCGCGGTCGATTTTGAGTCATAAGGACGTCGAGTGGATCTATAACATTTACCGGCACCGACGGACCGAACTCCGTTTCGGTGCCGGTCTTTTCAGGAGAGTGAAAATATGTATAATATCCTTGTCGTTGACGATGAAATGAGAATACGAGATATAATAAGAAAATACGCCGAATTTGAGGGGCATACAATAACCGAGGCGGCGGACGGAATGGATGCCGTTCGTCTTGTGCGCGACGGCAAGTTCGATATAATCATTATGGATATAATGATGCCCGAGCTTGACGGCTTTTCTGCGTGCCGCGAGATCCGAAAGACCTCTGATACCCCTATAATTATGCTCAGCGCGCGCGGAGAAGAGTATGACCGCATAAACGGCTTTGAAGTCGGCGTTGACGATTATGTCACAAAGCCTTTTTCTCCTAAGGAGCTTATGCTGCGTATCGATGCCATTATGAAACGCACCAGGAATGTCGCTGAAAAGGCATCAAAAAATAAAAAAGTGGAGCTGGCTGACGGCGGTCTTGTTGTCGATCTTGACGCAAGGATAATCTACGTTAACGGCGAGCGCATCGAGATGTCTCCCAAGGAGTACGAGCTATTCTTTTTCTTCTTGCAGAACAAGAACATCGCACTCTCGCGAGAAAAGTTGATCTGCGAGGTCTGGGGTTACGATTTTTACGGTGACGGAAGAACGCTTGATACACACGTCAAACTCCTTCGCAAGAGCCTTGGAGAGTACGGTAAAATGATAGTAACACTTCGCGGTATGGGCTACCGCTTTGAAGTATAGGACTACACTATGAATGAAAATACTATCCGAAAAAATATAAAAAAGAGCAAAGTGAGTATGCGCTGGAAGCTGTTTACTTATTTAGCTCTTTTTGTCGCGTTTACTCTGCTTGTAATGTGGGTGTTCCAGTTCGTACTTTTAGGAGATTTTTATGAAATGATAAAGCTCTCCGAACTCAAACACAGCGCAAACGTGATAGCGGATAATATCGGAAGCGACGAGCTCGGGCATCTCGCCGAACGTGTTGCACAAGAAAACAATCTTTGCGTGCTTGTTTTTTCTGTTGAAAGTAGAAAAGCAACACGTACAGTCTCGGTAGATATGTCCCAGGACTGTATGATACATCACATATCGGGACAAGAACTCGGGAAGCTTTACAGCGAAGCACTTGAACAGGGTGGAACTCACGTTGAACGTATACGCAGGGACGCTTTCAGAAATCTATTTTACGATGTGACTGACTTCAAAGGAGATGTCCCCGAGATTGACGCGGGAATGCCCGAGAGCACGATATACGTTAAGATAGTGAATTTGGGCGAAGAAGAGCACGTTATAATGCTCAATACCGCAATATCTCCAATCAGCGCAACGGTAAACACGCTATTTATGCAGATCTGCTTGATCTCGGGAATACTTACGCTGTTTGCGGGTATACTTGCACTTTTTATCTCTCGCAGAATATCCAAGCCTATCGCAAAGATAAACGAATCCGCAAAGGCGCTTGCCGCAGGGAATTACGACATTTCTTTTGAGGGAACGGGATACAGCGAGATAAACGAGCTCAATGATACGCTCAATTATGCGGTGCGTGAGCTCTCAAAGACCGATAAGCTCCAAAAAGAGCTTATATCCAATATTTCACACGATCTGCGTACACCGCTGACCCTTATTTCGGGTTATGCCGAGGTTATGAGAGATATCCCGAGCGAGAACACGCCCGAAAATCTGCAGATAATCATAGACGAGACATCCCGTCTTTCGGCGCTTGTGAGTGATCTGCTTGACCTGTCAAAAATAAGATCGGGCGCACAGCAGATAACTATGGAAAGATTCAACCTCACCGAGCTTATTCGTGAGGTTATGGGCCGATATACCAAGCTTATCGAAAAAGATGGTTATGTTATCGATCTGGCAACGTTGGAAGATGTTTATGTTTGCGGCGACCGAATAAGAATGCACCAAGTCATCTACAACTATGTCAATAATGCCATAAACTATACAGGCGAAGATAAAAAGGTAACGATCACGCAGACCGTGCGCGGCGATACTGTCCGCGTCACTGTAAGTGACAGCGGTGACGGAATACCCGAAGATGAGCTCCCGAACATCTGGGACAGATACTACAGGTCCTCTGCCTCTCACAAACGCGCATCGGTCGGAAGCGGTATCGGACTGTCTATAGTTAAGGAGATACTTGTGCTTCACGGCGCGTCATTCGGAGTCGAGAGCAGACAAGGAATGGGAAGCTCGTTCTGGTTTGAGATGAAAATCGAAAAATGATGTTGTATTTTGCCGTCAAAAGTTATATAATGGTATCATTATGAGAAATGAATTTTTTAGTAACAGTATACTTGTCTGCCCCGTGTGCGGACTTCCTCTTAAGCTCAGCGAAAACGAGAAGAGCTTTATTTGTGAAAATGAAAAGAAAAAGCATTGCTTCGATATCGCCTCGAGCGGGTATGTAAATCTCCTCTCGGGAACAAAAAGCGGTGACGCGCACGGAGACTCGAAGGAAATGGTGCGCGCGAGAAGTGCTTTTCTCGAAGAAGGGCATTATGCACCGTTTGCCGAGGCGGTAGTATCTGCCGTCAAAAAATACAGTGCCGGGAATATTGCCGATGCAGGCTGCGGAGAAGGATATTACACCAATAAGCTCGCTTCGATCCCGGGGGCACGCGTGTACGGATTTGACATATCCAAGCACGCGGTGGAGCACGCGGCAAAGTGCGCGAAGCGCACAGGTGTTGCGGACAATACTTTTTACGCGGCGGCAAGCATTTTTGAAATGCCGATATCAGACGGAAGTGTCGATACCGTTGTGAATCTCTTTGCGCCCTGTGCAGGAGAAGAATTCTCGCGGGTTTTGTGCGATGGGGGATACCTCATATGCGGCACTGCAGGAAAAGATCACCTCATTGACCTCAAACGCGCGATATACGATACTGCGTACGAAAACGATGCAAGAGCCGATATTCCCGACAGCTTTACGCTTGTCGAAAAGATAAACGTGAACTACAAATTTACGGTAAAAAGCAACGAGAGCTTGCAAAGCCTTTTTGCGATGACACCGTACTATTTCAGGACATCCGAGCGCGACCGCGAAAAGCTCAAAGCTATCGAATCGCTCGATATTACGGCTGACTTTGATATTTTAGTCTTAAAAGGAGAATAAAATGAAGGTTTCACTTTGCATACCTGCATATAACGAAGAAAGCATCATAAGAGAGACCGCAAGAACGCTTGATGCCTATATGCGCGATAATTTTGACGATTACGAGATACTTATCTCCAATGACGGAAGCACCGACGGCACTGCCGATGCTGTAAGAGAGCTTGCTCTGCCTAATGTGCGCGTTGTCGGATACGAAAAAAACCGCGGCAAGGGATGCGCTGTACGCACCGCTATCCTTGAATCTACGGGAGATGTCGCTATCTTCACTGACTGTGATCTTGCGTACGGAACCGACGTCATAAAGACTATGGCGGATATGTTTGAGGCGAATCCCGATGCCGATATGATAATCGGCTCGCGTAACATCAGCGCTGACGGATATGAAGGATACACTTTTATACGTAAACTTGCATCAAAAACATATATAAAAGTGCTTTGCCTTTTCGGCGGATTCAAACTCAGCGATTCTCAGTGCGGTATGAAGGGATTTCGCCGCGAGACGGCAAGAGAGATATTCCCGCTTTGCGAGGTCGATCGCTGGGCGTTCGATTTTGAGATACTCATCTGGGCGACCGAATTCGGTAAAAAGATTCTCGAGATGCCTGTGAAGATAATCAACCACCGAGAGTCTAAGATCAACGTGATGAGCGATACCGTAAAGATGCTCCGCGACGTTATAAAGATGAAAAAGAGAATCAAAAAGAAAAAAGCGGAAATGAAAAAATGATAAAACAGCGTGTATCACTTGACACACGCTGTTTTATCATTTGAAATATCTCTTAAGATACTGTCCCGTATAGGATCTTTTGCATTTTGCGACTTCTTCGGGGGTGCCTGTGGCGACGATTTCACCGCCGCCGTCACCGCCCTCGGGACCGCGGTCGATGAGATAGTCTGCCGTTTTTATAACGTCAAGGTTGTGTTCAATAACAAGTACGGTGTTGCCTGCGTCAACCAAGCGAGACAGCATTTCAAGCAGCTTTGACACGTCCTCTGTGTGCAGTCCCGTGGTCGGTTCGTCGAGAATGTATATAGTCTTGCCCGTGCTGCGCTTTGAAAGCTCGCTTGCAAGCTTTATTCTCTGTGCCTCACCGCCTGAGAGGGTGGTCGAGGATTGACCGATCTTGATATATCCGAGTCCGACATCGTAGAGGGTCTGTAATTTGGCCGCTATACGCGGTATATCACCGAAGAAGGCAAGGCCCTCTTCAACTGTCATATCAAGCACGTCGTAAATATTTTTGCCCTTGTACTTTACATCAAGCGTGTCGCGGTTGTATCTCTTGCCCTTGCATACGTCGCACTTGACATATACGTCGGGCAAAAAGTGCATCTCGATGCATTTTACGCCGTCACCCTGGCAGGCCTCGCATCGTCCGCCCTTGACATTGAACGAGAATCGGCTTGCGGTGTAGCCGTGAGCCTTAGCGTCCTGCGTCTTAGCAAAGAGCTCGCGTATAAGCGAGAAAAGACCGATATAGGTAGCGGGGTTGGAGCGCGGTGTGCGTCCGAT
>CAYZHW010000053.1:0-9409 GCA_964478105.1 uncultured Lachnospiraceae bacterium
ATCGGGCTGACCGCAAGGTCAGCCCGATTTGTTTTATTATATTTTAGTCTTCGAGCTCGCCGATCTCATCAACGATCTCGGCAAAGCTTGCACGGCTCATAAGAAGGATGTAGAACTTCTCGATAAGGTCTGCATCTGCCTCGTCCGTGATGCTGCAGTATTTCTCGACTGCCGCACGAACGCCGTTTTCCTTTGTAAACTTGGATACTTCAAGCGCCGCCTCATCCGACTCGGGAGCAAAGAGAAGTCCCGCCGCAATACCGAGCGCGGTGTATACGGGTGTGCCGCCCATTTCCTTTACGAGCGCAAATGTACCGCCCATACGGTCCTCTTTTGCGAGCTTTCTTATCGGGTCCTTACCGACACGCTCTACCGTATCGAGAAGGAGTGTGTTCTCAAATCTGAAGATAAGCTTCTCTGCATATGCGAAGATCTCGTCAAAGGATGCGCCGTGCTTTTTCGCAAGAGCTCTTGCAGACTCCGCAAATACGCGTGTAACGAAATACTTGATCTCGGGGTCGCGCGATGCCTCGTAGATAAAATTGTATCCCTTAAGATATGCAAGATATGCAGTAACCGCGTGTCCCATATTGTGAAGAAAGAGCTTCTTCTCTATCGGATACTGAAAGGGAGAGTATGCGTGAAGTCCCTTGATCTCGGGAAGGGGCGCGCCGACAGGTCTGAATGCGTCAGCGTCGACAGGGATCTCGGCATAGGGTTCAACGCAGACCGAGATGATGTTCTCAGCGGCAAACTTTTCGGGAGTTGCGGGCACCATACGTCCGACCGAAACAGAAACAAGACCGATCTTTTCCTCAAAGAACTTCTTGGTCTCATCGTCAAGAAGGGCGCCTATGGTCTCACGCAGATATTTGTCCGCGCCGATCATATTCTCGCAGATAAGTATATTTAAGGGCGTGCCCTTCTCTGCTCTTGCCTTTACAGCCTTTGCGATAAGGGGGGCTACAAAGCCGAGCACCTTTACGCCGAGCGCCGTTGCCATAATATCAGCCTCGGCAATTGCCGCGATCACAGCCTCTTCGTCGCGTCCCGAGATCGCCTTAATGTTCTTTACGGGCTCCTTTACGTATTTTCCGCCGCGTGTAACGTAAACGGGATATTCGCCGTCCTCGTTGATCTTATCGACGAACGCCTGATTTACGTCGATAAAGGTCGTCTCGTAACCCGACTGATAGAATACCTGTCCTATAAATCCTCTGCCGATATTACCGGCACCGTACATAATTGCTTTCATTGTCTTCTTTCCTTTCAAGAAGTATTTTTACCTTATAATTTTATCACTATTGCCGCCCGTTTTCAAGCCTTCGGGCGCTTTTTTTCGGAAATAATTGATTTTGGAGAGCAATAATGGTATACTAAAAGAAGAAAAAACAAAAAGGAGGGCGGTATGATGCCGAAAAAGAGAATACTTTGCGCGCTCTTTGCGCTTATTATGTGTGCCGCGTGCGCTCTTCCCGCATTTGCCGACCCGTCCGACACCGCCCCCGAAGAGGCCGTGACAGAGCTTACACCTATCCCCGTTGACCCTGAGCCGAAGGAAAAGGTGTGGGCGGATTTTGATACCGCAAACGGCGGTTGGGATTCAAGCGATCTATCTGTTCCGATGAAGATTGTCTCCGAGCCCGAACGGGGCAATGTAGCTGTCCTTGAGGTAAACAGATATTATCAGGACGGTTGGCGCGGATTTTTGCAAAACTTTTCGCCCGCTATCGACCTTTTCTATTACCGAGAGCTCTCCTTCTCTTGCTTCGTCTCCCCGATCGAAGACGAGAACGCTAAATATCTGGCAAGGCTGGTCATCAGAGAAGAGACGGGCGAGACCGAACTTCTGACCGAGATAACCGCGGGCGAGTGGAACGAGCTCACCTTTGATATCTCGGGTCTGTCCCACCGACACGAGATATCTAACATAGAGATAAGCTTTTGCGCAGAAAGCGACCTCGGCGCAAACACACTTGAGAAGATCGCACTGGACGACATCACGCTCGGCGCTCATATGTATGAGGCTATGATCGACAGATATATGGGCGAAGCATTCACAGCGTACGGCGCCGAGTTCGACTATTCGGAAGACGGTTATTTTTCGCTCGAGGTAACTGCACACGCGCCGACACTTGAGTTCGATATGTTCGTGCGCGACTCCGAAGAGAAAAATGCGGTACTGTTTATACTTGACACTCCCGAGGAGTGCAAAACGTTAACGCTTTATTATTCCGATGAAGATGACGGCTTTTCGTTGGAGCGCTCGGTCTCCCAAAAGGCAGAGCCGGGCAAAGACCACTACGTATTCCCCCTGCCGGACGGTGTCACGCCCGACAGAATAAAGCTGTTGTTTGACACCGCAAGCTCGGGAAGGATCGACGTTTTTTGTGCGGCTATGGTATCTGTATTCTCACCGGAGCTCGATACCTTCGGCGCAATAAATGTCTGCGAGATCTCATCCGACAAGCTTTCGCTTACGGTAAAGGGCATCGTCGAATACAACACCGCGCTCAAATACGCGGGCAAAAAGTTGGAGCTTTACGAGCTCGAAACTTATGAGAACGCGGATTCTGTCAAAGAAAAGGAGCCGATAGCAGAGGCAGATATGTCCTCGCGCTTTGAGTTCTACGTACCGATATCGTCCGCCCCCTCGGCAAGCGTGAGATACGCCGTCTGCATAAAGGACGGCACGCCCGAGCCCGTATTTATAGACTATCCGAAATATATAACCAACTATGAGCTCTTTGCCCAGTCAAAGACCTCGTATATCCCCACATCGAAAAAAGGCATACAGACCCCGTCTGTTGCAGACGTGAGGTCTGTAGGTGCAGAGCAGGCGGTAATAGACGTATACATCGACAAGATCATAACCGAAAAGAGTACGGGCTACCTGCACACGACGGGCAACGCATACTACTATTACGATATGGACTACATAAACTCGCTCGACCTTGCGGTAAAGCAGTATCACAACATAGGTACTGCCGTGTATCTGCGGCTTTTAATGCAGGACGACACGGGCGGGCTTGTCGCACTGCGCACCTCATCGCAGGAGAGCGCCACACGTACCGCCGCAGCGGTCGACTTCCTATCCTCTCACTACAACAGTGCCGACAACGGGCGAATCGCGGGATTTATCATCGGAAAGAAGATAGACCTTGCCCAAGAGTTCAACGATTTCGGCAAGATGTCGCTTTCAGACTATGTAGCCGAATATGTGCGCACCCTGCGCCTTGTATACAACAGTGCAAGGCTCAACAATTCTTCGCTTCGCGTCGCCGTCCCCTTCTCGGACAGCTTTTTTGGCGAAGACTTCTCGGATGGCGCACTCTTTGGCGCAGCCTATGACAAAAAGCTCCTGATATCGGGTCTGTGCGAAGCTCTTTCGCTCGGCGGCAAGCTCGATTGGCTTATTATGTGGGAGAGCGAGGAGTTCTTCACCGACGAGCGCAATGACAAGATCTGCGCCTCAAACTATTATATTCTCGACAGATACCTCGACGAATGTGCGGGCAAGCACACTGAGACTCCCGACTCGGTGCTCTTCTTCTTCGAGCCCGAGGCAAAATACGACGCAGACACGCTCGCGGCGATATATTCCTATTCGTATTACACCTTCTTATTCGAAGACAGTGTTGACGGCTTCTTTATTAAGATAAACGACGCCGACCTGCTATCGGGAGTGCGCTCCACGCTGAAATACATTGATACCAAAAAGGGTGCCGAGCTCACCGCCCCCCTGCTCTCCTACTTTGACGCGACCAGCTGGGAAGAGCTCGTGGCGGGATTTTCGCAGGATCTGCTTTCCGTCATCGACATTTCCGAAACAGAACTTCCGACAGAACCCCAAAGGGATCTGATCGGCTCTGCTCAGATATGGAACTTCTCTTCGGCGCATTCGCTTCTCGGCTGGCAAAAGGGATGCGGAGTACGCTCTGCCGCTTATATGCGAGAGGGCGAGGACGCCTTCCTTTCGGCAAGCTTTGACAAAGGAACCGACGGCTCGGTAATATACACCTACGACACCCCCGAGGACCTTTCCCTTTTCGATCATCTTTCTTTTGATATCCAAATAAACGACAGCACGTACGAAAACACCGAGGTCTGCATCATACTCGGCGGAAACGGCTTTATATCCGAGAGCAGTGCAACAGTGGTCAACTCAGAGAAAACAAGATTGTATCTTGATCTGTCACACCTGCCCGAGGGAGCCGGAGTAAGATATATCGAAGTGCTTGTGAAAGCACCGGGAGAGACCTGCGAACTGAGACTGTTTGAGGTGAGCGGTCACAGCAGTGAGCTTGATGGAAAGTCTCTTTCGCTGGCGCTTGCATCCCCGAAGAACATATCGGAGCCGCCCCGTTTCAACTCAATGTGGATCGTTATAATAGCGACGGTCGCCATAGCGAGCATCGCCGCGGTGATAATGCTAGCACGAAAAGAAAAAGAATAAAAAAACACCCGCGCCGCGGGTGTTTTTTTTATTCTTTTATTTCTTTTTCATTTCTGCAAGGATGAGCTTTAAAAGATCCTCGCTTGTGGGATTTTCTTCCCTCTCGAGCCTTGCCTTCTCCTCGGCTTCGCGCTTTGCTCTCTCCTGTGCCTCTGCTTCTTCCTTTTTCTTCTGTTCACGGTATGCCTTCACCGCCGCCATATCGCGCACGTTCACGCCCGCCGCCAAAAGCTCGCGTCTTTCCTTGCGGCTGACGGTACTCTTGGCTATCTTCTCATTGAATTCCTTTTGTTCCTCGCGGAACTTGTTTATTATCTTAACTATGCAAAAGAGCACGAACGCAATGATCACAAAGGTGACAACGACCGAGATAAAGGATGACCAGTCGATGTATATCGACTGTGAAAGATCGAGCGCACCCTCTTCATCGTACACGCGGGTAAGATAGGTGTGCATATCCGATATCGAATCCCCGCCCATAAGAGTAGCGATAAGATAATTCACAAGCGGTTTTAGAATATAGTTGCTGAGTCCGTTTACCATTGCGGTAAATGCCGAGCCGACCATAACACCGACCGCAAGGTCAACTACGTTGCCGCGGTTGATAAACTTTTTGAATTCCGAGAAAAACTTTTTCATTTTTATGTCCTTTTACTTTCTTGTTACTGTAAATATGTATTCCTTTTCGTTATGATTAAATACGAATTTGTTTTCGCCTTTTTTCAGCGAGAGCACTATAGAAAAATCGCCGTTTTTGTTTCGCGAGAGCGACGCGGTTCCGAGTGTGAGCACATAATACGGATCGGACACGCCCGAGAGCACGATACTGCTGTCGCTTGTCGTGCACCCGTTCTCGTGGGATGTTATCGCAAAGCCGACGCCGTTTGAGACCGTGTCGGTGTAGATTATGTTGTCAGAGAAGACCTCGACGGCTTCGTCCGAGAGCCCCGCGGAATTATTTTTGATCGCCGCATAGCCGTAGAGGATGCTTCCTTTGAAGGCGAGCGCACCGCGCGCGTATTCGATCTGCTCTGTCATCTCAAGGTCTATATCTTCCCAAGTGTCATACATATACGCCGCGTGACAGATATACAGGTCTACGTCCTTACCGTCGAGCACAGCGTTCCACCAATCGACAAGAGTGCCGAAGGGCGCTATCTTGGTCGAAAATCTCCAATATAGCTGAGGCGCTATGTAATCGATGTATCCGCCGTCGATCCAGGCGAGCGGGTCACAGTATATGTCGTTGTAAGAAGAAAGACCGCCCGTCGCGCTTCCGCCGTTCTTGCCGTCATCATTCTGCCAAATACCAAAGGGCGCCGCGCCGAACAGGCACTCGGCATCGACCTCTTTTATGGCGTCGTAGCACGCCTTCATCATTTTATTGATACTGTCGCGGCGAAAATCGCCGATGTTCGAGTATGCCGCGCCGTATTTCTCATAGGTCCGGGCATCGTCGAACTCTATTCTCACCGATTTGCCGTCGACCTCTTCATTCTCGGGATACGGATAGAAATAATCGTCAAAGATGACGCCGTCAACGTCGTATTTTTCTACTATCTCACGCACGCCCGACGCAACAAGCTCTCTCACCTCGGGGATGCCTGCATCAAAATAGAGCTTACCGTCGGCATAAGCGCGCACCCACTCGGGATTCTTTCTTGCGGGGTGGTCTTGGTGAAGGGCACTCACGTCGGTCTCAGGATACGCTTTTGAGCCCGCCGTCACGCGGAGCGGATTGACCCACGCGTGTACGCGGATATTCTGATGATGAGCCGCATCAAGCAGGTATGCGAGCACGTCAAAATCGCCGTCCGAAAACATCTTCTGCTTGCCCGAGAGGTAACGGGAGACGGGGAAGATGTCCGAGTCGTAAAGCGCATCGGCACAGGGCCGCACCTGAAAGAATATCGCGTTAAACCCAAGCTCCTTTGCCGTCGCGATGATATCGTCTATCTCTGCCTTCTGTTCTTGGACGGACAGTCCCGCTTTTGTGGGAAAATTGATATTCTGCACGGTCGCTATCCAAAGACCTCTCATCTCGCTGTCGGGATTGAGCAGGCTCATAGACGGGACGTCGGAAAGTATCGGCTCGTCCGAAAAAAGGTCGTAGATACGCACGTCCGAGCCGTCGTCGCACGAATTGAGCGCGAGGATAAGACAGACGAGCAATATTATAAACGCAAGTATTCCCGATGCCAGTTTTATGTAGAGTGCGGGGATATTTTTCATTCTTTATACCTTTTTGATCGTTTTTTTATTAAAAGATATGTTCACAAAGCTGATTTTATGATATAATTATACCATTCGGCAGACAAATAGTAAATATATATTTATGTAAATAGGAGTTTTTTATGTCAAATAAAGAATACGGCCTTGTCGGCGGTGCGCTCGGACACAGCTTTTCTCCGAGAATACACGCCGAGCTCGGCGATTACGGTTACGAACTCTTCCCGATGGACGAGGAGACCTTCGATAAATTTTTCACCGAAAAGGATTTTCTCGGTGTAAATGTTACCATCCCGTACAAGAAGAGAGTCATTCCCTTCCTTGACGAGATCACCCCCCAGGCGGCGTCTATCGGCGCTGTCAACACGGTCGTCTGCCGCGGCAATAAGCTGCACGGTACAAATACAGACTATCTCGGCTTTCTGTATATGGCAAAGCGCGCGGGGATCGATTTTGCGGGCAAGAAGGTAATGGTGCTCGGCGACGGCGGTGCGGCAGTCACGGCTATCGCGGCGGCAAAGGACGAAGGCGCACGCGAGGTGCTTGTCGTATCGCTCTTCTCGGATGAGCTCAATTTCAACAATATGTACGAGCATAACGACGTCGAGATCATCATCAATGCGACGCCCGTCGGTATGTATCCCAAAAACGGCGAGCGCATAGCCGACCTCTCGCGTTTTCCCAAGTGCGTCGGCGTACTTGACGTAATATACAATCCCCTTCGCACAGCGCTCATACTCGATGCGCTTGAGCGCGGTATCCCGTGCGCGAGCGGACTTTCGATGCTTGTCACTCAGGCGGCGTACGCGAATGAATTTTTCTTCGACAGACCCCTTCCCAAAGAGAAGATCGACGAGGTGCTGTATAAGATCGAGCGTGAGTCGATGAACATATCGCTTATCGGTATGCCCGGCTGCGGCAAGAGCAGTATCGGAAAGATCGTGGCAGATATGCTCGGTATGCAGTTCGTTGACGCCGACGACGAGATAACAAAGACGGCAGGCAGAACTCCCGCCGAAATAATAAACGAGGACGGCGAGGCGGCTTTCCGCGATATCGAAACAAAGGTGCTATCCGAGCTTGGCAAGACGGGCGGAAAGGTCATCTCGTGCGGCGGCGGAGTTATAGTGCGCGAAGAGAATTACCCCCACTTGAAACAGAACGGAGACATTTTCTATATAAAGCGCGACCTCTCTAAGCTCGAGAGATCGGGCAGACCGCTCTCTGCGGGCGACGGCGCGATCGAAAAACTCTTTGCGGCGCGCAAGGATAAGTACGAAAGATTCGCCGATCATACCGTTGAGAACGATTCTGATATAGCGACTGCCGCCGAAAAGATAGCAGATAAATTTACCAAGGGAGCTTTTTAGGCAAAAAAGCCCCCTTGGGCCCCAAAAAAACCTTTAGAACGTTTTAATGTAACGCAAAATTTGTTCGTATCGTTGTGACGGATGTTTTTTAAAAAACTCTTTACAAAATGGTGAAAATGTTATATAATGATTAGTACAGGCAATGATCGGAGAGAAACCGAAGCAAAAGGCGTGTCCCAGAGAGTTCCGCATACGGTGCGAGCGGAATACCGTTTTTTCGGGCTGTGCATCCGTGAGCCGCGGCGTGAAAACAAGTAGCGTTCGCCGTAGCCCCTGCGTTAAAGGGAAACGAGTAAAAAACGGAGTGGAACCGTGGATAAATGTCCGCCTCCGATGCAACATTGTTGCGTCGGGGCGGTTTCTTATTTGATTGGAGTATTATTATGAACACCAAAGAAATATTTGAGCTCGGTGCAAAAACGGCAAAAAAGAAATTCTACAAAACTGTCAGAGCTACGCAAAGTATCGTAGACGAAATAAAATACGACATTTCGGTCATAAAAGAACGCGACCCCGCGGCAAAGAGCGAGATCGAAGTGCTCTTTCTCTATTCGGGACTGCACGCACTGCTCGCTTACCGCGTATCGCACAAGCTTTACCTTAAAAAAATGCACTTCCCCGCGCGCCTCGTCAGCCAGCTTGCGCGCGCACTCACTGGAATCGAGATACACCCCGGTGCCAAGATCGGACGCGGTCTTTTTATAGACCACGGAAGCGGTGTTGTCATCGGTGAGACCGCAGAGATCGGCAACGATTGCACGCTCTATCAGGGCGTAACTCTGGGCGGTACGGGAAAGCACAGCGGAAAGCGCCACCCCACGCTCGGCGACAACGTAATGATAGGTGCGGGCGCGAAGGTGCTCGGCCCCTTTAAGGTCGGCTCGAACTCGAAGATCGCGGCGGGCGCCGTCGTGCTCGACGAGATACCCGAAAATTCTACAGCGGTCGGAATCCCCGCACGTGTGGTACGCCGCGCGGGCGCGAAGGTAGACGATCTCGACCAGATCCACATTCCCGACCCGATATCACAAGAGCTCTGCAAACTTGAAGTAAAGATAAAGAAGCTCGAAGACGAGCTTGAAAACATTAAAGGAGAGCAAAAATGAAATTATACAATACAGCCACGAGATCGCGTGAAGATTTCGTGCCGAACCACCCCGACATCGTAAAGATGTATACCTGCGGACCTACCGTATACCATTTCGCGCACATCGGCAATCTGCGCTCTTATATTATGGAGGATATTCTTGAAAAGGCTCTGCGCTACGAGGGCTATAACGTCAAGCGCGTTATGAACATCACCGACGTGGGCCACCTGGCATCCGATGCCGATACGGGCGAGGATAAGATGCTC